>JABGPL010000034.1 GCA_018644935.1 Calditrichota bacterium
AACATTGGCAACCACCTGATCCAAAACGCATGTCTTTCATGAAATGCGATAGTTCTGCGGTGCGCTGGTGTTGTGGTGGTGACCCCTGGGAACGCAGATATCCTTATCTGCAAGTCGTACCATCTTCGATCCCGCAAACGAATCAAATGATGTATAGCGTTTCTTGTAAGTAATGCGAAGTGTCTGTGTGGCCCGGGCTATTTATTGCCCGGGTGTCTTTATTTACAAGTTTTCATAAATATGTACAAAAAGTATCTTTAAGAATTATTCTGTAAAGAAACATTGGCAACCACCTGATCCAAAACGCATGTCTTTCATGAAATGCGATAGTTCTGCGGTGCGCTGGTGTTGTGGTAGTGACCCCTGGGAACGCAGATATCCTTATCTGCAGGTCGTACAATCTTCGATCCCGCTAACGAATCCAATGATGTAGTTCTGTGGTGCGGTGGTATTGAAGTGATGGGTTGGTGACCCCAGGGAACGCGGATATCCCTATCCGCAAGTCCTACAATGTTCAATCCTGCTGGCGAATCCAATGAAGTAGTTCTGTAGCGCGGCGGGGTTGAAGTGATGGGTTTGTGACCCCGGGAACGCGGATATCCCTATCCGCAAGTCGGTAGCTCGACGTCCTCGAAGCCGGGTTTTATCCCACACTCGTCGTTCCGAACTTGATCCAAAAATCATTCTGCCGCAATGATCGAAGTGTATCAGAATCCATTATTCTGATCTACGAATCACCCTCTAAACTACCCAACCGAAATGTAGGAGTACGTCTGATGTGCCCTTGCCACCAGAGGAAAGCACATTGCCCGAGCCACGAACACTGGGAACGCAGAAATCCCTTTCTGCATTCAGCCAAAGGCTGAACATACCTGACCATTTTCCCTCGACGCAAAAGCAAGAGTAGGTCGGAATCTTATTCCGACAGAAACTAAAGGTTTCCACTCGCCATGCTTCGGCCGCGTAGCAGGCAGTCCCGGAACCACATCGCTTGTAGTATCACCGTCCGTAAGGGTGATTCACGAATCACCCCTTCACATTATTGGATGTATAGCCTCCCTGTGCTGGCAAACGCCCCCAACAAATGTGCTGGCAGACGCCCTCGTCTGCCAGTCGTAGGTCGGGTTCTTAACCCGACAAAAAACCTATCCGGCCTATCCTGTCTATCCTGTCAAGAGTTCGCCTAAGCCTCCCAAGCCCGAATTTCCACCGGAGCATCCGTCCCCGGCAACCTCGTCAAAACCACCCCCGGCGGAAGCTGCGAGAGCTTGGTAGAATCAATTTTCCCGCCTAAAAGCGATTCGAGCAATTTAGGCTTTTCGAGGACACAGGAATAGGTTAGGGCGAGACCCATTTGAGTTGGTGAAGTTGTAGCGAGCTTGGGCGAAGTCGTCGGGGGATTGGGAAAACTGCCAGATTGAAAGTAACCCGACGTTCTCCCAATCCGGGGAAAAGGATATTAAAGGATGAGTTTAAGGCTCCTTTGCATCATTTTTCATAAGAGTATTCATTCTCTTCAGAGCCTCTTTGTCATCTATCTGGCGATTAGAAAGCTCTAACCACAGGGTTGCATAATCAGCTTCCTGCTCTTTGTGAAAACGGAACTTTGCACGAAACTTCATTGCCAAAGAAAATGAATGACATACCAAAGCTAAAACAGATGCAATCAGAGTAGCATATTTTATTACTTCATTTTCCGATCCATTAAGCAATGCAAAAATTCCAAACGGAACTAAAACTGTCAGGAAAATCGTAATCTGAGATAGAGTATGATCCCAGAATAAGTTCCTTTTCGCCAGTTTTCCATGCCTCGCCATCCTGAAGTTCAGAGACATTTCAACATTATCGATTTGTTCCATTTTTCTCCTATTAGTTAAAAACCTGGGTTGCAAGAACCCGGCTATGAGACAGTCATTTCATTAATGATAGCTTCAAGGGTATTGACTATCATGCCCCATGGATAACCATCTTCCCGAGATGGATGTATTACCATGTGCGAATTTAGATCCGCAGATTGAATAATATCATTTTTTGTATATTCTCCTTTTGCCCATTCAATTATTGCTAAAGCTCTTTCAGCATGTCCTCTCGATACAACCTTTTCCTCGTTCATGTATTTGTGCTGTTCATAAACACGTTTAACTTCTTCAATTGTAAATTCAGTCATGATCTCTTTTTCCTAAAATTAATCTGTTTGACCCAATTCCCCGGGTTGCTTGATACGGCTACGAAACTACAGCTAATAGTTTAAATAATCGAGGAGGTCTGGAAAAACATCTTTTTCCACAATGTCGTATTTCGCGTCTGTGGCATCTATAAAGAGCTTGCGAACCAAACTTAGTCTTTTTAAATACGGCACAACTTGGCTATCGACTCTGCTCACCCATTCCTCAATATCGGAAGTATCAAAGGGAATTTTGATCCCTTTATCTGTGCTTATTATTATTACATCGTCATCTTTTACTGGTCCAAGGATTTTTGTTGATAACGAATGAGGAGAATAATTGCATCCATGTAAGCTATTTAAATGTTCTGTGACTTCTCCCCTGCGTACATAACCCTTAGGATTCTCATAATATCTATATAATAAATACCTTACACACTGAGCTTTCATTTTCATTTCCTCCAATTCAGAATTCAGGTTGTTTTCAACAAATTTCCTTGCAGATTGAATGGCAATTGTCCTAACCAGATCGTTAAAACGATCATTTTGATTGCCTGTTTTACCAGTGTAGAATGAGCTAGGACTTGGTGGCCACTTCTCTATTGACATTGATGAGTAGTTCAACATTCTAATTAAATCATTACTATCCTGCCCATTGAATACGCGACGGATGCTACCAGCAACAACATCGGCAATCTGAAGGAGTGGTTCCTTTTTGCTAGACTCAAACTCACTTTGCTCAAACAAATCATTCTTATTTGTAATGTAATCACTAAATCCACTCATGAATTCAGTGGTTCCAAACCAATCAGCAATTACCCTTATTCCAAAGAAAGTTCTGTGAATTCGTGTGTAGAACATATCGTGCAAGAATTTGTAAAATGAAGGTTTAAATCGCAATCCGCTATCCTTCCAGATAAGCGTCTTATCGACAACAAGAGAATAATGTAAAAACTCCTTCTCCCGTATGTCCTTCAGTACCTCTTTGCGTCTTTTAGATTTGTCGCCAATTGAACTTGATTTTAGTTCTCCTGGATGTGCATATTTTGAAACAATATGTTTTGCTGCATCTTTATATAATTCAGAGCTTTCTTCAGTTGTAATGATTGCAGAAATTACATAATAATCTTTTGAAGAATCATCATAGTTATTAAGAAAGGTATCTCCAGATTCATCTACGTAAATTATTAATTGATTGCTTACATTCGAATTTTCTTTACTAAGCTCTGCCACCGATTCGTCGGCATTGTAATTTTCTGTATTATCCATAAATACTAATCCTCTTCTCAATTTCCTGTCCTAAATGGTGCAGAACTGTGCAAAGACCTCTGAAAAAGTTTCTTAATTTCGAATTGCGTTTTGTCGTTTTTCCTCTATGGCAGCAAAATCCCCGGGTTGCTTTTTTTACTGATGAGGTGTTTAGAATCGAACTGCTCTGGATTCCTGCGTGCGCAGGAATGACGACAGTCGGAAGATATTCATTCCTCACCAGGTCCGCCAATTGCCTGACGTGGTGCTGGATGTGGCGTAGGTTGTTGAAATGGTGTTTTAATTTGGGGATGTTGTGCCTGAAAATGAAATTTTCAAATCATTAAAATAGTTAAACCTCACCAACCCATCATGCTGCAACCGCCCAACCACAATCCCGGGCGGGATGTCAATTTCAGCGGCGAAATCCTGGATTATTTTTGCGGTGAATTGTTTGTTGCTGACCAGTTTCCGGTACTGTTCCGGGGGGATTAACACGTCGCTGGCAAAGCTGTTCGCTTCGTCGTCCGGATTGTTATCTGCTTTTTCATTTTGCTCAAAGTCGATGAAGAAGTCGCCTTTTTTGTGAAGCAAGACGTGTCCGATCTCGTGAAACAGCGAAAACCAGAAATGATCAATGGTTTTGTACCGAAAGCTCAATTGAATAAGGGGATTCTTGCCGAGTAATCGGGTTATTGCCCACACTGGCAGCCCTTTTAGTTCCGGCACACAGAGCAATGCGACCCCGGATTCAGCACAGATTCGCTTGAGTTCCGGTAGAGAATGTTCTGGTTCAACTAAGGTAAGTGACCGAATATCAGGTAGTTGTTTCTTGAATCTGGCAGGATTGAAAGGCTTTAACTTAAGGTGGTCGAATTCGATCTCCCCCATCCGTAGCCAAATCGCCAGCTTTGTAGGAGATAAACTGAATTTGTCACTCCGCCTGAACAAGCTCGCGCCGACTCTTAAATGAAGGTGATTTTCCAAGGCGTTGAAATCTGCGACACGGAAAAAGTTAAGAAGGTTCTCCGCTTTTAGTTCCGGCTTCCGGGTTGGCTCAACAAGCCCAAGTTTGACCATCTCTGAATATGGGAAGTTTTTGACATGCGAGGCATGACTCGTCAAACGCGTCTCTTCTTCGAGTCTCGCTAATGTCTCCTGATAATCACGCTCGATATTCAGCCAGAAACTCGATTTAATTCCCAGCACATACTCTAACTGTTTCGCCGTAACCGGAGTAATCGCGCGTTTTCCGTTTATCAGATAGCTTATCTCCTGATTTGGACGTCCCATACGGGTTGCAAGCTCACCTTGAGTCATGTTACGAGAGATCAGAATATCTTTAATTGTCTCCCCCGGCGGAATAGCTACGGGCGATTTGTATTTAGATGGTGGTATTAAACGTGTTACCAATCGTGAAAGTCTCCAATATCTACTATAATAATTTCTGAAACTGTGGCAAGAATCGGGTTTCCATTCTCGTCTGAATCGAATTCGCCTGTCGGGACGAAGTGTATACGGTAAAGTCCCTGTATATCAATCGTCCATTGACTCTGGCGTTTTCCCAACCATCGGTGCAGCCTGAAGGGTGGGTCGGCAGGGATATCAGCCATTGTGTCAAAACCTGCCAAATCTCGCATACGTACAAACAAGCGATCAGATTTGATATTCTGAGGCAACACTTTTGTGGTGGATTTGAGATCTTTGCAAATCTTTTTCAGTTTTGAATTCTTATATCCAATATACATATACTTTTTCCAAGAGTCAAATTATTTTCATCCTTGGGGTGAATATTATTCGGTCAAGATTGTTTCACTGCGTTTGCACATATGGTATTTCGATTTACCAAATCCCCGGGTTGCCTGCTACTCAAGCGAAGCGTGGCGAGCAAGAACTAGGGCTACTTCTCTAACCTCTTCAGAATTAATTGTGAAATGCGGATTGTTGTTTCTGCTGTTGGCAAAGCTGTGGATGTGGGCAGCGTCAATCATGCTTGATGATAATGTATCTGGCATATATCCAGTTAATGCACATGCATAATTATAAGCAGGCACAACGGTATTCCTGAAATTAACTTCCCTGCCTTTTTTCCGATTGATTTATTTTCTTAGAATAACGAATTGTAACACAATCCATCTCGAATTACAAGCTTTTTGGGTGTGTTCAAATGAAGATGGTGTGTTTTTGGGTGATCATGAATCACACCTACGGAATAGCATACGGATAAGGGATAAGAATCCGCCTTTGGCGGATTGTCGAACAGGAATGTTCAACCTACTGCAACGTGGTGATTCGAATATCATGAAACACCTCCAACACAATCCACTCCTACCCCGCAAGTATTCCTCACCCGATCCGCCAACTACCCGACGAGGTGCTAGATGTGGAGGAGGTTGATGGACTGGTGTATAAATTCCATTTCAATCATGCTCGTTCTGTTTCACCTGCTTGACAACCCGGTCAAAATCGCTCTCGAACAAACGATCCTGGACAATTCGGTATTTTTCAAACTCACTCTCAGCATGGGATTTTGCGAGTTCGGCTGTGACCTTGCCACTATCCTACAGGATAGCACGACTGTCAAACTCAAAAACAGGTCAAGACGCTTAGCCCAATCTTCCATGGTCATGGGGATTTTTCTTTTTGCTCTCTCTTCTGCTAAATCCAGATAGGCATTAACAATCCTACCAAGTGATTCCAATTCATCTTTTGAGAGATAATTTTTGGCAATGAATACATCAGTTTTCTGAATCTTCCCCTCTAGAGCCTTTTCCCAGGATGTCAAACCCATTTTGTCCTTTGAACTGTCCGCTCGCTGAACAATCAGCTCAGCAGCGGTGCTGCCATGTATGGCGAAATGCTGTTTATTCTGTACTTTAGCGAAAAATGTCCGTGTGGTTGGCGCGTCAGCATTATAGTCAAGGCTGGTGGCATAAATGTCGGTAACCTTCTGGTAGAAGCGACGTTCGCTGAGACGAATATCGCGGTTTCCTCGAGCAGTTGTTCAAAATAATCCTCGCCGAGAAACGCACCATTCTCCATACGCTGCTTATCAAGCACGTACCCTTGATGGCAAAGTCCCGCAAAACCCGGGTTGCCCACTGGCGGAATTGAGTGGCACGAACCGAATTGACCCGGTAACCAACTGAAATGATGGCGTCGAGATTGTAAAAGTCAATGTTCCGCTCAACCTTTCGGTTACCCTCAGATCGAACTATTCGGAATTTCCTAATAGTTGAATTATGGTCAAGCTCCTCACCGGAAAAGATATTCCTCAGGTGCTCATTGATAGTTGGGACGGTGACTTCAAATAGCTGAGCCATCAATTTCTGGGTTAGCCAGATGGTCTCATCCGCGTAACGAGCTTCAATACTCTGCTCTCCACTTTGCCCGGTGAAAATCAGGAATTCTGCGGTGCTGTTGCGGATCTGTTGTTTTGTTTTATCTTTATTTATCTCGATTTCTCCTTATTCACAGCGATTCTGGCAGACGAGGGCGTCTGCCAGCACAGTTGAAATAACTTGATTTTTCCACGACCACCTTCAACGCAAGCGAAGCACGGCAAGCAAGGGATCGCGGCTACGATTCTATTATTTTGTATATTTTCTTAGAATAACGAATTGTAACACAATCCATCTCGAATTACAAGCTTTTTGGGTGTGTTCAAATGAAGATGGTGTGTTTCTGGGTGATCATGAATCACACCTACGGAATAGCATACGGATAAGGGATAAGAATCCGCCTTTGGCGGATTGTCGAACAGGAATGTTCGACCTACTGTTTTTTATCATTTCCGATCAGTGAGGTAGCCCCGGTTATCGCGATCCGGGGATTTTGATGTTTGTCGGTGTTTCCCGGATTCTGTTCCTTTTAGTCACAGCAGCAAGCCGATGACAAGAACCCGAGTTACTCATTTCCGTCATTTCCGTCACTTTTCCGTCACCACCTCAATCCCCAACCCACAGGCACTTTCCGCCAAAAGAGTGACGAAGTGACGATAATTTTTGGTGTCACCCCGTCTTGTGCGGAGTGAGTTGTTAACTTATTTCACCAATCCCTGAAAATCTCTGCCTGATGGGTTCTGGAAAATGGTCAGGTCGAACCGGGATGTTACGGCTATGATGTGGTCGAAGATGTCTGCCTGTATCGCCTCGTAGCTGTTCCAGTTGGTGTCGGTGGTGAAGACGTAGATTTCTATCGGGATGCCTGAATCGCCGGGGGATAACTGACGGACCAGAAAAGTCATTTCGTTGTGGATTTTCGGGTGGTCGAGCAGGTAGGCTTCAAGATATGCCCTGAAAACACCAAGATTTGTCATGCGGCGGCCGTTGATGCTCTCGGATTGGTCAATTCCGGTTTTCTGGTTGTAGTCGTCAATCTCCTTTTGACGGTCCTGAACGTAGTCTTTCACCAAATGCATTTTTCCAAATCGAGCTCGCAACTCCGCATCGCAGAATTTGACACTCGACATGTCAATGCGTATCGCACGCATGATCCGCCGCCCACCGCTCTGGGTCATCCCGCGCCAGTTCTTGAACGATTCCTCAATCAATTTATGCGTCGGGATCATCGTGATCGTTTTGTCCCAGTTCTGGACTCGGACCGTGTGCAGCGCGATGTCAATCACGTCACCGTCTGCGCCAAACTTCGGTACTTCAATCCAGTCTCCAACGCGGACAAGATCATTCGAGTTGATCTGGATTCCCGCGACAAACGATAGTATAGTATCCCTGAAAACCAGCAGCAACACTGCCGTCATTGCGCCGAGTCCTGAGATCATTACCAATGGAGATTGTCCGGTCAGAATCGCAACACAAATCAATGCACCTACGATGTAGAGGACAAGTTTCGAGATCTGGACGTAGGTTTTGAAGTTGAATTTCTGCTCTTTGTCCCGATCGGCGAGGATTTCACCAATTGATTTCAACAGAGCACCGAGACCCAATATTGCGATCAGGACGATGGCTGCTGTCAGAATCCGGCGTAAAAGGTCTTCAATTGGTCCGAAGAGATGAGCGAAGTTGTACAGCACTATTGCCGGAGCTATCAAGGCGAGCCGGTGAAACAAACCGCTCTTCAGCAACTTGTCGTCGTAAGTTGTCTTCGATTTTACCACCAGTTTTTCAATCCCACGCAGGAGATATCTGCGGGTGATTGCATGAACAACTAAACACAGAAGAAGCACTCCAGCGAGTTTTGCATACACGGTGGCTTCCGGGTATTGGTTCAGGAAATTACTTATTTCGGTCATGGGTTGTTCCGTTTTTGGTTTTTTTATACTACGTGTTGTCACATGCCCCCGTTTGGTAGGTCAAACATTCCTGTTTGACGATCCGTCGGTAGACGGATTCCAAGAAGATTTGGGACAATATTGCCATATGCAAAGGATTAACAAGCAGGAATGCTTGTTCTACCGAGAATCATGCACCCGTGCCCGTACATTATCAGTTTCCTAATACACGATCCGTCACATCTGTAAATTTATACGGAGTCGGGAGGTTCGAGTACCAGCATTTATCTTCGAGGATTTCGAAATTCGTGTTAAATGCCTGATTGAAAACCAGCCTGAAGTTATTTACGGGAGTAAGAACTGAACGTAGTGAATCTTCCGGCACGCCCGAAAGCAGGATTGCGTTGATAATTCCGAATCTCTCTTTAAGGAATTCATCCGTTGGGTCATCCCATTTATCAAATGACGCTGGACCGTGATCCGCCTGTATCATAATAATCGGAGTTTGCGCTGATGTTGCGAGGATGTTGTCTATTGCAAGTTTCATCTGGCTGTTTATGTAAGCTATCTGGTCGATGTATCCCTGTCGCGGCAACCAGATCCTGCTGCCAAGGAGAAGGTTCTCCGGCAAACGAGGTTCACCATTGGGTCCGAATATAAACGGTGCATGTGGTACTAGAAAGTGAACCATTACAAACTTGGGCCCGTCAATCCGATTGATATCTTTTAACTCTGAGAACATTTTCCTGACGTTATCTCGGTGCCGGTCGAGGAAGATGAGCCATTTTTCGAATATCCTGAGCATCGTAGTGTGAGTCATCATCTTCAGGTATTCGTTGTAGCTGCCGCATTTTATGCTGACATCTGCTGCCGTATTTTTATCTGTTGGTCCCCACCCGGAACGGATGAGTACAAATGAGTATCCCCGGGCTTTCAAGAACTGCATCGCTTTGCTGTTCTTTATCATTTCGTAGGGGATGGTCTTATCAACGGAATTTTCCCCTAGTTTATCCGCCAGGAAATTGACATACTCCATGTTCATGGACGAAGACAAGGAGACCGGGGTATGAACATAGTTGCTGACACTGCCGAGGGATATATAGAATCCTTTGTCTTTAAGATATCCTTCAAAATCGTCATTATTAGTTTCGTAATAATCTACAATGGTTTTATTTGATGCATACCCGTCAAGGATGATGTAGTAAACGTCCGGATTTTTAGAGGAGGCATCCCGGGGTGAAGTCTCGTATGAATTGGTCAGGTATTTGGTATCAGGTCGGGAAAAGATGTGAAAATATGAGATCTCTGCGATAACAAAAACTAGAAGAACCCCGGTAGTGAAATTAAGAATTTTAGTTAGAGTTCCAAGCGACTCTCTTGAGCGAAATGCCAAATATGATACAATAAGAAATAGTAAAGCATAAACCGGAAACAGGTGGCGATGTCGCCCAATATCAAAGCTGCCAATGTGTTCATGCAGGACTATATTATAAGCATGGCCGTATGTGAAAAATGCCAGAATTATCGTCGTGACTATGATTCCTGTGAACTGCCAATTCCGGAATAATACCCAGAGAAGACCCCAGATAAGAACAATACCCGAAAAAACGAGCAGAGTCGGCACCGGCAAATCTCCGAATGAAGCCTCCGAAACATTGTGTGCAAAAAGGAATAATATAGAGTACACAGCAAATAGAATGGGATGCCAGACTTTGTGCTTTTTCATATTTGCTCCACGTTATTGGGGAATGTCCGCCGGGTAATATTGCTGAAGCATGGACGATTAAAGATGTTGTGTTTCATCACTGCTAATCACCCAACACGCGATCTGTAACGTCCAGGAACTGGTCGGATACTTCATTATTATAGTAGCATTTATCTTCAAGAATTTCATAGTTTGAGCCAAAGGCATGATTGAAGACTAACCTGAAATTATTAACGGGCGTAAACGCTGCACTCAATGAATCATCAGGCACTCCAGGCAGAAGAATTGCATTTAAGATTCCAAATCGCTCTTTCAGGAACTCATCCGTATCCTCGTCAAAGTGTGACTGCCACGGTCCGTGATCCCCCTGTACTATTATTATCGGTGTTTGATCTGATGTTGCGAGGATATCATCGATTACAAGTTTCATCTGTTTGTTTACATACTCGATCTGATTGATGTAGGCTGAATCCGGCAGGTGTGTTTCGCTGTGCAAACTCAAACCTTCAGGGACCCGGTTTTCACCATTCGGACCAAAAATGAACGGCGGATGGGGAACGAGAAAATGTGCCAATACAAATTTTGGGCTGCGATATTGATCCATTTTCATCATTTCATCGAACATTCCAATGACATGTGCTCGACGGGTGTTTGTGAGTTTGGACCATGAATCAAACATATACAATACCACTAACATCGTAGTTTGGTTCATGACATCTAAGTATTCGCTGTAATCACCACAATTGACGACAACATCGGCAAGCGGATTTCTATCTGTTGGACCCAATCCGGAGCGTACTAAAACAAAAGAATATCCTCGCTCTTTTAGAAACTGCATAACCCTGCTGTTTCTGATCATCGCATATTGAGTTGATGTCAAAGATTTCTGGTTGAGTGAGAATGTCAGGTATTCCATGTTCAGCGAGGATGGTAAAGACTCAAGCGTATGGGAATAATTACTCACACTTTCCGGAACTATATAGAATCCTTTTTCCCTGAGGAAATCTTCAAAATCGTCAACATTTGTGTCATAATAATCAATGAGAGTTTTGTTTGAAGGATACATATCGAGGATAATGTAATACACATCAGGAGGGGACGTTTGGGTGTCTAAAGAATCCTTAACATTTGTCTTAGCAGAATTATCGATGAAAGTTGTGTTTGGGCGTAAAAAAAGTTGATACCAGAGGATCTCACCAAAAACAAAAACAACGAGAAATATAGTGGCAATGTTCAAGAATCTGGTAAATGTCTCGAGCGAGTTTCGTCGGCGGAATGCAAAGAAAGACACCATTAGGATCAACAACACGTATATTGGGAAAAGGTGTCGATGTCTTGATATATTAAAAAGGATTATATCGTGATGCTGAATAAAATCGTGAGCGTGACCATAAGAGAAGAATGCCAGGATTATCGTCGTGACGATCACACCGGTTAGCTGCCAATTCCGGAAAATCAGCAGTAAAGTACCCCAGAGTACAATTACACCAGAAAAAATGAGCAGGGACGGAAATGGTAAATCAGCAAATGATACCTGAGAAATATTGTGCGCAAACAGGAACAGAATTGAATAGACTGCAAACAGAAACGGATGCCAAACTTTGGGTTGCTTCAACTTGAATTCCGTTTCATAAGATATAGAGTTCTCTCGGAACCACGGACTTCTTCTCGGGTTACTATCTCAAAACGTTCTGAGAAGATGCTCTCGAAGTCATTCCGATTATATTCCGGGAAAATATCATCACGTGTGGCAAGCAAAATTTTTACCTGCGAATCGCTCTTTGGGACAAATTCTATGATCAGATATTGGCAAATACTGGCGAGGAACTCTGAAATTAAAGAAAACGGCAGGTTATTGGAAATCGCCAGATGATGTATCAAAGCAAGTGAGAGTACCATGTCGACTTCACCGCGTTCTATCAAACTCGAACGTTCACGATTATTCCAGCCAATACCTGGGCTCGGATTTGTCAAGTCGAGTAAAAGCGGGAGCATTTTGCCGTTATCCTGCTTGCGGGATTCTATGTAATTCTTTTCAACAGCTACCGGATCAATGTCGAACGCGTTTGTTGGAATTCCAAGTTTAGTTCCAATTTGACTGAAGAGTCCGGTGTTCGCACCGATGTCCCAAATAGCTTTAGGTTCTGCTCCCTTGATAAACTTCTCAACCAGTTCGCCTTTGTGTGCCTGTGAATCATCGGTATAGTTGGTCGCTGAGTAGTAATCGCCCCACTCGGTGTCTTTTAGTTTCCATTGGAGTTTCTCGACCGTTGACTTCAAATTGTCCAGCAAGCCCAGCATTGAATTACGCGAGATATTCTTTTTAAGCTCAGACTTTTTAACTTGTTTATCAGCATATTTAGATTGAGATCGGGCGTGGGCGTGGATGTGCATTTGCAGCGATAGGTTGAAACTTGTTTTTCGCGGCAGCATTTGTGACGCTAAATCAAGAGGTATTCCATCAATATATACCCGCATCAATTGTCCAAGACGGACGTCAACATAACTCATCAAAACAAGGGGTGCGAGAAAATGTTGGCAGAATTGACGATAGGCCACCCAGGGGGTATTGTCACGCAATTTTTCAAATGACAGGGTATCGATTAGAACTGGCATGCCGTTATGGAATTGAATGTTATATGCACTGGCATCTTTCAACGACATATCATGTTCAATTGCAATCTGTTGTATCTTCAGTGTTGCAAGGGCTGCGTCCTGGTACTGACTGAAGCACCATTCGTAAGGGTATGAAATAAAGGGGAGCAGTTCTGGTTCAATAACACAGTGCGACCTGTCGGGGAACATTGGCTCAATGTCGGATTCACTGTGAGGGATAAGTAAATTTTGGTCACACAGTTTTTTATAAAGACCAGAGTTGATTAGAGATTGATAATCGGTTTTACAAAATTTATTGACCTGTCTGTATAATTTCCCCCCTCGTTTAAAAAGGAAACCACCTGGGTCACGGAATGATGAAGGGAGTATTTTCCCGTCTTTAAACTCGCTCACGATTTATCTTTCCGATTGAATAGATCGCCAAAAAACACCTTTATTTTTGCCCAGAATATTTTGAGCGTAAACATTGCCCCCAGAGCTCCTGCAATTATCAGCTGAAAAATATAGCTACCAGTCCCAGGGTCCAGATATGCAAATGCATCCCGTGTTTGAGTAAGGGCTATCAATGCCACGATTGTGGTAAAGAACCCGACATGTATATTAAACATTTCCAACACCATTGTTAGTTGTCATTAAAAATACGAACCGAGATGTGGGAATGCGGACGACCTGTCTGCTGGAGTGCATGCTTGTAAAGAATAACAAGATTATCCACCCTCACCAAAGTTCTACACTTGAATAACCAATATAATAAGAAAATTCGGTTTTTATAGCAAGTATACCAATGTTCGGCGGGTGTATAGACTAATTCTCGCTATGGCTTGGTACTTGGAAATAATTTTAGTATTTTCTTAATGGTTATTTTTTCCAGTGGAGAATGTATGATCCGGCGTACAGTTGGGTATATTCTGATCCTGTTGGTTGTAGTATCCGTTGAAGCATATTTCTTCATCGGTTCGAATCCTGAGCCTCCCGAAATTGATTTGAACACACCTTCTCCCGCACTTGGGCAGGCGGTAGCCAGTGCAATCCACCAGACAGTCAGTGATCCTTATTTTGAACCACTCGAGAAATTGGGTAGATTGCTCAATCAAAAACCGGGCACAAAAAATATTTCATTGGATGAACTCACCCAATGGGCAACTGACGATCAGTTACCGACATGTTTCATATATGATGTAAAGACTCGAGACTGGGAAATCGACCATCCGACATCTCCATGGATACTCGATGGCATCCTTGAATATATCAAGCTTGATATTGGATCTGAGAGTAATAATGGCAAAGCCTCCATTACAACTCTAAAAGCAGAAGGTGAAACCTGGTGGCTTGGTTATGTCAGAATACCTCCGGATTGGAAGAATCCGAACCAGATTGCTGGTGTCTTTTTTAGCATTGATCAATACTTAGTACGGGATGTGCCGCGTTTGGTAGATAATGTTGTTTTACGTCCCAGATTTCCACTTGTCCCGTTTCAACAGACACCTCCACTGGATATGCGCAGGGAAGAGGGACATATTGCTCTGCGAATTCTGGACGAAAATGGAGAGGTCTACCTCCAACGGGGCAAGGACTTCAAGGATGAAAACCTGATATATTCAGAATCCCAATGGTATCCTAATCCGATAGTTTGTATGCAAAGAGGTTGGGACTTGCAGGTGTTTAGTGCAGCACCAAAGCCGGAAACGGGTGGTGAATTAGATCAAAAAGAGCAGTTGGCAATCATGATAGTGTCGATTATACTAATATCGATAATTTATTGGGTTGGTACTGCTCAAAGAGGAAAGGGATAACCACAAAGACGTTTGGGTTGTTAGAATTGAGTTCAAGAGTAAAATTAGAAGAGGGGAAAAATACAGATGAGTAAGTTTTCGGACATGTCACGTATGGCCATTCGGGATATAATACCTTACGAACCCGGAAAACCAATAAGTGAAGTGGAAAGGGAGTATGGTCTTACAGATGTAATTAAACTCGCATCAAATGAAAACCCGTTGGGACCATCTCCAATGGCAATGGAAGCCGTGAAAAATGCTGTGGCAGAAATGCACCTTTACCCGGATGGTGGGGGGTATCACCTAAAAGAAAAGCTGTCACGATCTTTTGATTTGCCACCAAATCAGATTGTTCTCGGAAACGGATCAGCAGAAATCGTCGAGCAGATTACTGAAGCATTTGTCGGTCCTGGAGATGAAGCGATTATAGGTCGTCAGGCATTTTTCAAATATCGAATTGCGGTCAAAATAATGGATGGAACCGTCGTCTGGGCGGAAATGCCGGGTTTGGAATATGATGCAGATGATATGTTAAATAGGGTTACCAACAAGACAAAGGTGATTTTTATTGCAAATCCCAACAACCCGACAGGGACCCTGATGGATAAGGGTCAGGTTGATTATATGATGAGCAAACTTCCTGGTCATATCATTGTTGTTTTTGATGAAGCGTATTATGATTACAGGTCTCCCGAAAGATACCCTGATTCGATGGAGTATCTACGCCAGGGGCGCAATGTGATTATATTAAGAACATTTTCCAAATCCTATGGATTGGCTGCGTTGCGTTTGGGTTACGCTTTTTCGACACCAGAAATCAGCCATGCGATGAATGCTGTCAGGGAAGCATTCAATGTAAACTCGCTGGCACTGGTAGCCGGTCAAGCAGCATTGGATGATCATGAATTCCTGCGCAAAACATTGGAAATTAACTCGGTTGGTAAAGAGTATTTCTATAAGGAGCTTGAACGGATTGGGTTGGTGTATATTCCAACTGAAGCCAACTTTGTGCTAATTAAAACACCGTTACCGGGCCGGGACCTTTTTAAAGAACTCTTATTTAAAGGAGTTGTAGTTCGACCGGTTGATGGCTATGGTTTGCCGGACTATGTTCGAGTTTCAATCGGACTGCCCGATGAGAATATCCGGTTTTTCAGAGAATTGGAGGAGTTGTTGAGGAGTAAGGACCAAATCTGAATGAAAAATATCAATTGGAATTTGATAAGTTTTTAATACTCGGATTGCTCAGCTCTGGATAAACTTGTGCTCGACTTTTTAGATAAGTGTTTTACATCATCACATTGGTTGACAATTTTGGCAGGTGATATATATTGACTAAAAGAGAAACTGTTTTTGCCCTGTTTTTGAACAACCTCTGATTAGTACCTAATTTTTTATTTTTGATTTAAACTGCCATCATCCTAAAAGGGGAGAAAAAACATGGCAATAATGAGTGATACTAGTTTTAAAGAACTAAGTTGGGAATCGAAAGAGCATGACTGGACTGGTAAATCATTTTACTTTATCCCTATAATGAATGTGTTTGGGAAACCACTCAGTCTTGGCAATAAATTTGAAGAGCTCAACCGTGAGCTGAGAATGAACGGCTATCGAACTTTAAATAGTATGATTTTAGTTCAGGCAGCAACATTCAAGGGACGGATAATGGTCGAAGTTGAGAAACTTGATAAATATGATTCTCAGGTGATCACATTCGATGATACTACGACTGCCGATACAATAGTTCACAAAGGTTCTTCCGGAAGTCTTGGCTCAGACGTGAAAAGATTGCAACAGCGCTTTGCCAGCAGAAGAGGTATGAATCCGAAGGACATTTATTACTGGCATATTGATGGCCCCGGTTCAGATCGTGCCGTTCTTTTTGCAGTAAGCTAAGAAAATACAATTCCTTTAAAAGAAAATTTATCCGAGGATTACATGGATGATAAAGTTCGCACGATGGTTAACAACATCGAATGGCTGGGACATGCGAGTTTTAAACTGTGCGGTTCGAAAACGATTTATATAGATCCGTGGAAACTGCCTGCCGGTGTTGGTGGTGATGGAGAAATCGTGTTAGTTACACACGAACACTACGATCATTGCAGTCCGAAAGATATCAAGCAAGCACTTTCGAGTAATGGAGAAGTGTTAATGTCTGAAAGCTGTAAGCCCAATTACCCGGGGGCGGATATTTATACTCTTCCATACATGAAGCATAAAGTGGATGGTTTGAGCATTTATGCAACAGCTGCTTACAATCTCAACAAACAGTTCCACACTAAAGAAATGGGACATGTTGGGTATATTGTTACACTTGATGGTGTAACAATTTATCATACCGGAGACTGTGATGCTTTTCCACATATGGCAGATTTAAAATGCGACATTCTGTTGGTTCCGGTATCCGGCACTTATGTGATGGACCCAGGCGATGCCGTAGATGCCTGTAATATGGTGAAACCGCAAGTTGCTATACCCATGCATTGGGGTGATGCGGATGTAGTTGGAACGAAAGGGGATGCCGAACGATTCCAAAAAGTCGCTCCCTGTGAGGTTGTTATCCTTGACCGGAAGATCTAATCTGATTTACATTTCTTTTTATTTCAAACATCATCTGAGTTCAGAACCATTGATTTGAATGAAGGAACTGAAATTAATTTGTTTTAGATTAAGAGGTCTTGGTTAACCTGTGTTTTCAGAGTTGGAAATGATTCATTACAGCAGCCCGAGAAAAGTGTTTTTTCGGGCTTTACTGTGTTAAAGTCTAACGGACAACCGGAGTATTTAGTCACATGTCTGTAAATGAGTTAAAAATAGTAATTACAGGCTCGGCTCAGGATGGTGGAATACCTCAAGCAGGTTGTAAGTGTTTAAATTGTTTGAATTTTCCCCGGCTGATCTCCTCACTTGCTATTATCGACGGTAAATCTGTAGTATTTATCGATGTTACACCGGATTTTAGATTCCAATACAGCCGGATTGTGAAGGATTATGATGTTAAGCTCGATGCTGTCTATTTGACTCATGCTCATTGGGGGCACTACGGAGGGTTGATGTCCTTCGGTAGAGAAGGGTGGAACACGAAAGACATGCCGGTTTTTATGTCACATAAATTTTTGAATTTCCTAACTGGAAATCAGCCTTTTGCTGAGCTTATTTCGAATAAAAATATCTTGCCAAAAATCATCGAGGATGGAGTTAATACCGATTATGGTTTGATTCCGATTCGTGTTGCTCACCGGGATGAATTTTGTGACACCTATGGATATCTGATATTGGCAAAATCAAAGCGCGTATTATACCTTCCCTGCCTTGATTATTTCAGTAGCGAAATAAATGAGTTAATCCAGTCAGTCGATCTTTCGATTATCGACGGGACCTTCTATGATGATACTGAAGTAGGCAACAGAGATATTTCCCAAATTCCCCATCCACGCGTTTCGTCAAGCATGAAACAGTTCGCCGATGTTGCAGATAAAGTGGTTTTTACACATTTAAATCACAGTAATCCACTTGTAAACCCACATGGGAATGAGTACTCTAATCTGGTCTCGGCCGGTTTCAGAGTTGCGGAAGACTGGAGTGAACTTTAACAGAATATAATTTTCAGGAAAAAACATGATGAAACAACGCTTTTCCAGTGGTACAAAATGGGAAGTAACCACAGGATATTCCCGTGCAATAAGAATGGGACATCGCGTTCTAATTTCCGGGACTACAGCTACCGATAAGGATGGCAAGATAGTTGGAGTAGGGGATGGATATAAACAGACCATTCAAGCTCTGCGAAATATTGAAAGTGCCTTGCAAATGGCAGGCGCAGATCTAATTAATGTTGTTCGGACAAGAGTCTATGTTACTGATAAAAATGTCTGGGAAGAGGTTGCACGAGCACATGGCGAGTTTTTCGGTCAAATCAAACCGGCATCAAGTTTGATTGGCATTAGCTGGTTAGTTGATCCTGATATGCTTGTTGAGATAGAGGCTGAAGCAATAATTAGTGACGAGGACTGATAGTGGCGGAGATAGTTGGGATTATTCCGGCGAGATATGATTCGACTCGTCTCCCGGGTAAACTGCTTTTGGATATAGCCGGTAAATCGGTACTCGAGAGAACATGGCTGAGAGCTTGCAAGACCAAAACCATAAATCGGGTCGTTATCGCATCAGGTGACGAAAAGATTACAGAAGCCTCTAATTTGTTCGGAGCTGAGGTGGTTGAATGCTACGGCTCATTCGCCACGGGTAGTGATAGGATAGCATTTGCGATAGAACGACTCTATCCTGGATCTGAGAAACCGGACATTGTTGTTAATATTCAGGGGGACGAACCATTGCTGAATCCAGAGACGGTTGATTTGGTGGTGAAACGTCTTTTGAATGATGCTGAATCTGGAGTATCGACTGCAATAACACGGATTAACACTGTAGCTGAATATCTCGATACCGCTGCCGTAAAGGTTGTGGTAGATTCAGAACAGCGAGCACTATACTTTTCGCGTTCTCCGATTCCTGCGGGATGGGAGATCGGCGCAAATTTAGCATATCGCCATATTGGGTTGTATGTTTACAGGTTACAAGTACTTTTAGATTATGTAAAAACTCCACAGAGTGAGTTGGAAAAGCTTGAGCGACTCGAGCAACTCCGATTATTGTACAACGGTACAAAAATCGCTACGGTATTGGTAGATGAGATTGGGATTGGGATAGATACAAAAAAAGATTTGGACAGTGTTCGGAAAATTATCGAACGATATTCTGTGGTAGATTAATCTGTTTAAAAGATTAATCCCACCGGGGTTTTTTCTCCGGCGGGATTAACAAAAATATGACAAGACTCTTCAGGATTTATTGAGGAGCAAAAGTGTCGTCCGGAGACTTTTCTTCAGCTTTATTTCCTACTGCTTCCTTTGGTTTTGCCTCTTCCCTGGCAGCCTCATCCTTAGGAGCTTCATATCCGGGAGCATCTTTGGGAGGAGTAGTATCCTGCATAGGTTCAGGTACAATATACGGTTCAGGTTGTACAACATTCTGTCCATATGAAGGAGCATTCTGTTGTTGTTGTTGTTGCTGCTGTTGTTGCTGTTCATTTCTGAACTGATTCTGTTGGTATGCCGGTGGTCTCTGCTGGTAATTGTTTTGGTGATAATTTTGTTGTTGGCGGTCCGGATATGTCGGTTGAGTATCGACAATTCGATTTTCTCGTTGATATTCCGGTCGCATATACGGCATAGTTCTAATAAAGCAATCTTTAATGAATTCCAGATCCATTATAATACTGCCATCACCCTCATTTCGTAATTCCGAGGAACCACCCATCGGGAACGATGCAATATAAACATTGCTACCGAGATCTTTGGCAAAGCGGACAGCATAAATATAATCGCTATCTCCACTGACCAAAATGATTCCATCACATGCTTTGAGCAACCCAAGCCTCACCATATCAACGGCGATTTGCACGTCAATACCCTTTTCGGTAGGGAAGTACTGGGATGAGAAACCTTGCTCCGTACGAAGTCGGTGATATACCAGATGTCCCAATTTCAGAGTAATGAAGGGAGTTGCACGAAGATTGTCAAAAAACTTCTGTTGTCTTTGATAACCCAACGGATCTATAGTCTTAGAGACATGAGCATTATAATAGTAGATGCGGAGTAATTGACCCTCTATCTCCTTGCTCAGCTTCTGTCCTAATTTCCTGAAATCCACATCGGTGCGATTAAAATTGAGTTGGCAACCTTTGTAAAAGTTGTTACCATCAATCAAAATTGCAATGCGATTCATAAAAATACCTCTTTTTTGTATTTAACTATTATTGTTTACGCGATCAAATGAATTTTCAAACGAATTACCTAAAGTTAAGAGAATAGTAAAGTAATGTTCAAAAACTTCCTGTTTCGTTAAATATAGTTTTGTGTATTGACAAACACAATCATCTCGTACTTATTTGTTAGGTGTAACGAAAACTTTCTCAAAAAATTTGTACCCCTAAGTAGAATATGCAATTACTTTTCAAAACGCTTCAATCATCGGAGCCGATGGATCAGTTAGTCACGATGATAAGTGCAAAAAAAACAAAGATTACCATCGGCGGTCTGGTCGGATCTCTGGGCAGTTTTGTAGCCTCTACATTATTAAAAAGGCTCGGTTTACCAGTTCTTGTTGTAGTGCCAACAACAGCAAAAGCAGAAGGCGTTCTGGATGATCTTGTTGCTATTAATGGTAGTGCACCTGTAGGTTATATGCCGCCCTCGCATCTTCACCCATTTGATACATCAGCTTTAGCCCTTGGTCCTTTGAATGAAAGAGCCGATGCGATGCTCAGGTTTAGCCGAGGTGAGAGGTCAATACTTGTCACTCAGCCGGAAGCGTTTCTAGAATCATGTCCTAATCTGGACTGGATCAGAGATCATACATTAACACTGATCGTCGGAGAGGATAATCCACGAGATATTCTGATTAGGGAGCTATCGACTGCTGGTTATCATCGAGAAAATCTTGTCGCTTCTCAGGGACAATTTGCCGTAAGAGGTGGATTAATTGATATTTATCCATATGGGCACGAAGATCCTGTCCGTATAGAATATGATTTCGATAAAATCATCAGTATGCGAAGTTTCAGTCCTACAACTCAGAGAAGTGTTAAACAGCTAAATGAAATTACTTTTCTTGCCGGATTAGAAGGAGAAGGACAGAAAAGCCGAATACTGGATTTGCTGCCAAAGGATTCTGTAATATTTTGGTTTGGTAAAGAAGAAATTAATGAGCGAATTGAAAGTTTCCATAAACGTGCAAAAACCGCCCATCGTGATGGTACAGGCAGGGACGAAATTGACCCAAGGGAATTATTTAGATCTGTCGATGATTTGATTTCTAATGCACCACCGAAAAATCAAATTATTGGCTTACAGATATCGAGAGGTAAGCAGGTTGATGTTGATTTCAAGGCACGATTTCCGGATTCATTTGGCCCGAATGTAAAAAGTATATCCGATTATTTGAGAGGTTATGTAAAGAGGGATTACGGCATAACACTCACGACGGGAACATCAGGTGAGAAAGACAGGCTTGAAGAATTACTCTTTGATGACAATCTGGATCAGGTTCGAGTTACAACTCCAACAATTTCAAAAGGATTTACACTCGATCGCAGTCATCAGGCAGTTTTAACGGCTCATGAATTGTACGATAGGCGTAAACTGAGATCAAAGCATACACGGTTCAGGAGGCGGGCAGCGCAATTTGATCGACTGTCCCTGCGAAGGGGTGACCTCGTTGTTCATGCTGAATATGGTATTGGGAAGTATGAAGGTCTTCAGATGATTAAAGTGCAGGGGCATCCGCATGAGAGTATCAGGATCAGGTATGCAGATGACGTAATTCTGTACATTAGAATAGAGCAATTTGGATTAGTTGAAAAATATGCTGGCGGAGAGAACGCCAAACCGACGCTATCCAGAGTTGGAACCAAAGACTGGGAACGAACCAAAAAGAAAACCCGGAAAGCCCTTCAGGATATGGCTGATGAGCTGGTTGCCCTTTATGCCAAACGTAAGGTCGCAAAGGGATATGCATTTCCTGAAGACACTCACTGGCAGAGGGAAATGGAAGCATCTTTTGAGTTTGAGGACACGCCAGGTCAAGTTGAAGCAACGGAGGACATAAAAGATGACCTCATTAAATCTCAACCGATGGACAGACTTCTATGCGGTGATGTTGGGTTTGGTAAAACTGAAGTTGCAATCAGAGCGGCGTTTAAGGTTGTGCAAGAAAGCATGCAGGTTGCGGTTTTAGTGCCGACTACAATTCTCGCTCAACAACATCATGACACTTTTAGAGAGAGATTAGCTTCATATCCGATCTCAATTGAAGCGCTTTCCAGGTTCAAAACTGCAAAGGAACAGCGAGAAATTGTCAAAGAGCTCAATGATGGGAAAGTTGATATTGTAATAGGGACACATCGTCTGGTATCAAAAGACGTGAAATTTCATAAACTAGGGTTACTGATTATTGATGAGGAACATCGATTCGGAGTGCGTCATAAAGAGAGATTAAAGCAGTTAAAAACTAATGTTGATGTTCTAACAATGACAGCGACACCTATTCCGAGAACGATGCATATGGCGCTACTGGGAGCTCGAGACACTTCTCAAATCAATACTGCACCGGTAGATAGACTGCCAATACAAACCGAGGTGCATGCTTGGTCAGAGGATGTTATTCACGATGCAATTCTTCGTGAGGTTGACCGACAGGGGCAGGTATTTTTCCTCCACAATCGGATCAGCTCTATATATTCGATAAAAGGTATGTTAGAACGACTTGTTCCCGGCATAAGTTACGGTGTTGCTCACGGTCAAATGAAAGAAAGGGATTTAGAAAAAGTGATGCATGATTTTATCCATGGTAGATATGATGTACTCATATCTACTATGATAATTGAATCCGGGTTGGATATTCCGAATGCAAATACCCTAATTGTAAACCGGGCGGATAGATTTGGTTTAGCACAACTATACCAGCTTCGTGGTCGGATTGGGCGGAGCAACCGACAGGCATATGCGTATTTGTTAACACCACCTAAATTGGCAATGACAAATGATGCCAGACTAAGATTAACGACCCTGAGCGAACTCACAGACCTGGGAAGTGGCATGAAAGTGGCGATGCGCGATCTTGAAATCCGAGGCGCGGGAAATCTGCTTGGAGCTCAACAATCCGGACATATCAACGCAGTTGGATTTGACTTATACACTCAAATGCTGGAGGATGTGGTAAAGAAAGCAAAAGGTGAAGAATCCGATGTCTTGCCTGTAGTAGAAGAAAGCGAAGTGAAAATTGATTTTAAGGGATCTGCTCTCTTTCCACTTGATTACATCAGTGATAGTGATCATCGGTACGATTTCTATCGTCGATTGTCAACATCTAAAGATATGGAAACGGTAAACCAAATTGAGGAAGAGTTGGTTGATCGTTTTGGTAGATTACCTGAGCCATCAAGGAACCTGATTGCAATTTGCAGGTTAAAGGTTATGGGAAGGGTGGCTGGATTTAATCGAATAACTATCGAGAATAATCTGCTTGCAGCTGAATTGAAACTTCCGTCCGATCCGGAAGAGAGCCAGAAGACACTGGGACGCCTCGTCGCACAGGCTGATCCGGAGGAGGTTGAGTTCAAACTCAGTCAGCCATTTGAGCTAATTTATCGCTTTAACTCGCAGGAATCTTTATCTCAAGCCCAAAAATTCTTGCTTCATCTTACTCGAAAGGGTATATTGCGAGCTTAAACTTTTTTGTGTCGGGTATTACTGTGTAGACCCAACTGATTACTTTCAGGAGAGGAAAATGTCTAAACACCACAAGATGATGTGGATCTTTTTATTTATCAGTGTGATTGCAATCTCGTGGATGGGGTGTGCAAAAAAGCAGGCTGCGGACACTGATGCAGTTGTCACCTGGGGAGATACCACAGTGACTGTTGCGGATTTTAAGGCTAAGATGTTCGTGCGGTTCAGGAATGAGCCAACGGCAATGAAAAAGACTCTCGAAGATCGTCTGGATGTTCTTGAGGAGTATGTTATTCGCGACATGAAAATTGCAGAGGGATATCGACTTGGGTTTGCAGAACGTGAAGATATTGCCGAAGGTTTTCAACAGAGCCTTGAGCTGGCATCAACCGATTTAGTATACAATGCTTATGTACGTGACCGACTATTCTCGGATGAGCAAGTCGAAAATTATTACAATCATGACCTGTATGAGATACGCGCACGTCATATCCTGATAAAGGTGGATCCGGAAGCATCCGGAAAAGATACTGTAGAAGCCTGGGATAAAATCAACTCGATATACGACCAAGCCAAATCCGGTAAAAAGTTTACGAAACTTGTTGACAGGTTCAGTGAGGATGATTCGATTGATCGAAAATTTCACGGAGACCTCGGATATTTTAAATGGGGACGGATGGTTGATGCGTTCCAGGATGTTGCGTGGGATTTGAAGGTCGGTGAAGTTTCAAAGCCCGTTCGAACTCGTTATGGATATCATATTATAAAAACCCTGGATCGTCGTTCGCGTGGCTTGGAGTTTAACACCTCCCACATCCTTGTAAAATGTACCCGCCGAGCGGATCGTGCTGAAACAACCGCTGCCTGGGAACGTGCTAAAATGATTCTTGATGAAGCAAAGAAAAAGGGAGCTGATTTTGCACAACTGGCGAGAAGGTACAGCGAGGATGATCGCACTTGGGTGAATGGTGAGGTTGGTTATATCCCCAGAGGATCTATGCCCTCGGATTATTGGGATGGTGTCTTTGACATGAAGGATGGAGAGGTTGGCGGACCTGTCAGATCTTATAAGGGTTATCATGTCATTCTGGTTCACGAAAGGCGTATCGTGGAACCTAAACTTCAAGATGAAAAAGAGAGAGAACGAGTTCTTTCCGGTTTAGCAAGAGTATATCGCACGGAGTTACAAACAGCAGCTGAAACATTTCTTGATAGTCTGGTTAAATCTTTTGAAATGAAATACGATGAAGATGTTGTTGCTATGATGCTCAAGAAGCTGAATGACCAAATGGCTCCGGAAAATATGAATCGATTCAGCTTGTTTACCGCTGAAGAGCGAGAATTGAATGTCATAAACGATAAAATTGGCGGCTTGAAGATCGGCGATCTTGCGCAGAGGTTCGGAGACAATCAATTCCAACCAGAATATCGTAATGAGCGTGAGTTCATTGTAGAAATGGTTGATCAAATCATTATGCCCAAGTACCTCTCAGATGTCGGGAGGAAAGAGGGATTTTTAAATCATCCTAAAATAGCCGCAGATGGGAAAAGATCTTTAGAGAATGCCATACTCCCCGAAATAGAAAAGGAAATGGTGTTTAATAAGGCTACACCCGATGACGAGAGTGTGCAGGAATATTATGAGCAGAACAAGGACAAGTATACGACTAAGGCAAAGGCTTCTGCAAAAGAGATTATGGTAAAAGACAAACAATTTGCTCAGGATCTTTTAGATCGGATTAAGAAGGGCGAAGACATGTCTAAGTTAGCTCGAAAATACACACAACGTAATTCTGCAAAGAAGAATGGTGGAAAAATTCTGTCCTTCAATCCCGATAAGTATGGTGCTGTTTCCAGAAAGGCCTTTGAATTGAATCCCGGAGATTATGCTGGTCCAATTCAGGATGGAGGATTCTATTCTATTATCCAACTTCTTGAGAAGACACCGGAAATCGTTCAGACCGTCGAACAGGCTCGTAGTAAAATTGAATCAGACTTACGATTCAAGAGACAGAAGAGTATAAAAGATGAATGGGTCGAGCAGCTTAAGGTCTCATATAATTATCAAGTCAACATGGACGTTCTGAAGGCTGTTTGGCCGATAGTCGATCAGTTACCTGAACAAATGGAAGCAGAACGGAAGAATTGGTATGATGATAGAAAGGCATCTGGTGAAAGAGCTGCCGCAAGAAGGAAAGAACAGGGGCAAATCAAGCTTCCGGTTAAACCTGGTTCAACACAAACCTTTGAACGAGATGGGAAACAGATTAAAGTTGAAATAGGACAACCGCGAACAGTTCCCAAGGGAGAAAAAACAGGATCAACCAACAATCAAATTCAACTCAAACCAAAAGGTAAATCAGGGTCAAATAGCCCAAAGATTGAGCTGAAGCCAAAGAAAAAAGATAACTAAGAAATTTTAAGGATAAAGGTGAGGTTGCAATCAGTTTCGGTGAGACGACTCAGATTGCACTTCACCTTTTCTTTTTCACCAAACATATTCAAATATGTTTTATGATCAAATCAGGATCAGTTTAAATGGAAGGCAAATTAATCAAGATTTGCACTACTTAATGATCTGACGTTCTCGTGGTCAGGTTTTCTTAATACTAAGTACAGAGAAATATGCTCCTATTTGAGGAGTATTTGAGAAGAGATTTACTCATGCTGCAGATAAAAAAACTTTCATATCCCCTAACCTTCCTGTTAATAACAGCTTTTATATTCGCAAGTTGTTCCTCTGGCGAAAAGATTGATTCAAGTCTGGTCGCAACGTGGGATGATAGCCATTCACTTTCAACTGACGATTTCAAAACAAAACTCATCTCAATGTCAGGCTCAGTTGATAATGCAAAGAGGCAATCACTCGATTGGAGATTTTCTCAGCTTAATTCCTATGTAAATGAGCAATTACTGCTTGAAGAAGCACGACTGAGGGGTATTGATAAACGAACAACAATACTCAACTGCTGCGAGGAACAGATTCATACTCTCCAGATGAAGGAAGAGGAGGCAAGAGATCAAGAGGCTAATGAGCAAATTGTAAAGATCTTAGTTAAAGATCGTGTAATGACAGAAGAACGTGTGAAAGACTTCTGGGAGCACGATCAATTCGAGATGAGAGCAAGGCATCTTTTGGTTTACATGCCGCCTGAGATTGTTGGAGAAGACACTCTTGCATATTGGCAAAAAATTCAAAAATTAGACGAGTTAGTTAAAACAGGCAAAAACTTTAATGCCTTGATAGACAAATATAGCGACGACAAGCCCAAAGGTGGTAGACGGCATGGTGATCTTGGATTTTTCAGGTGGGGACAGATGGTTGATGAATTCCAGGATGCCGTGTGGGCGCTCGAACCTGGACAAATATCCGAACCGGTCAAATCGCAGTTTGGATATCACATTATACAACTAATTGACAAAAGATCATTAAAAATTCAATTTGACATTTCTCATGTCTTGATTGCTTGTCGCCGAAAATCAGATGTGGCTGAGACAACTCTTGCATATGAACGGGCAATGATGGTATTACAGAAAGCGCGAGAAGAAGGTGTTGATTTTGCTGAATTGGCTCGAGCTCACAGCGAGGACAAAGAAACCTGGACAAATGGTCACAGTGGATTCAAACATCGAGGGACACTGGATGATAATTTATGGGAAGCACTACAAGGGATGAAAGCTGGTGAATTAGACGGTCCAATAAGGACTTCTGTTGGATACCATATAATTAAGCTTCACGAAGTAAAAAAGGAAGAAATTCCATTTAGTGATCCTGATGAAAAGGTTAGGATCACAGGAATATTGCGAGAACTTCATAAGGAAGAATTAGCACAGGCAGGTCAGGCATTCGCCGATAGTATTTTCAGAGCCTACGATGTCGCATATTCACAAGATGGATTAAATTTCTTCTGTAGCAAAGTTAACACACCGGAGATGTTAGATAACATCGAGCTGGATCGTTTAACTAATTTCTCTGAGGATGATCTTAAAACGATAATAGTTGAGGATAGGCTCAGGAGTTTAACAATAGGTGATTTTGCAAAAAGATATCAGGCGTTCCCATTGCCTGCGGGTGAACTTGACGAAGATAGGGTAAAAAATGAAATTGTTGAACTGTACCTTTGGGAATTGTATTTTAAAGATATAGCAAAAAACCTTAATCTATACACTGATCCTGAAGTAATTGAAGCTCAGAAATGGTCTTCTGAGAATGTTATTAAGCTCGAGCTCGATTTCGACATTCTTCAAGAAAACGTGCATCCTACTGAAGAAGAAATTGAAGCGTATTATAAAAAACACTTTTTAAAAGGTCAAATACCGGAACTTGTTGAACCTCTTGAAAACATACACCGAGAGATTAGTGATGATGTCAGATATGAAAAACTTGATGAGACAAGAGCAAATTTCCTTAAGACATTAAGGAAGAAATTTGATTTAAGAGTTAACAGCAAAGCCGTTGAGGAGATCTGGCCTATAATTGAACCGCTTCCTCAAGAATCAATAGATGAGAGATTGGGTGCCGTTAAAGAGAGGCGCAGGATTGGAAAAGAAGCAAAACAGAGACGAAAAGAGGCAAACGAGATACAGATGCAACTAACGCCTGGTAAAACCCAGACGTTCATGAGAGATGGTAAAGAGATAAAGGTGAAAGTTGGTGAACCCAGACCTGCCACCAAAAAAGATAAAAATGAAGAACCAACTTCACGGGTTAAACAGTCAAAATCAGGGCAGTCTAAACAGGTTATAGAGCTTAAACCTAAGAAAATAGACAAGTGAAATATTCATGAGACCCGAGATAATTGAGTATATAGCACTTTTTTTGTTTGGAACTGCGATTGGTAGTTTCCTGAACGTTGTTATATATCGTATCCCGGCAGGACTGTCCATCGTTAAACCCGGATCCTTTTGTCCTAAGTGCAAGCGTTCAATCAAGCCTTATGAAAATGTTCCAGTTTTAAGTTACATCTTCCTGCTCGGGAGATGTGCCGGATGTAAATCTTCAATTTCTTTTCGATACCCGCTTATTGAATGTTCTATGGGGTTACTGGCGATCCTTATGCTGTGGAAATTTGGTTGGAGCTGGGATTTATTGATCTATACAACTCTCGCAGCTTTTCTGCTATCCCTTACAATTATTGATCTCGATGTATATCGGCTGCCAAATCCCATAACAATAACCGGTTCAATTTTCGCGATTGTTCTGACCCTCGCGTTCCGGCGATCATTTATCCTTGATATGATTCTCGGAGGTGTAGTGGGTATCGGAGTGCTCAGTCTTCAGGGGTTGGTAGGTTCGCTTATCGTTAGACTTACTCGGAAGAAAAAGACATCCGCACTGGGATTGGGTGACGTTAAATTCGCTGGTATGATAGGCCTTTTTCTCGGACCTGGGCAAACAGGTGGAATGTTTATTCTCGGAATATTTATAGCGACGCTTATAAGTATTGTTTTAATTGTAGCGGGAAAACGAGGCTGGACGCAGCGCATTCCATTTGGACCATACCTTGCCGCAGGAGCTTTATTATCTTTGTTTTATGGAAAAGACATCTGGGCTTGGTATTGGAGCTTCTTGAAATTGTAGATAACTTGACATTTGATTATATAGTTTCTATCTTTATTAAGTTAGGGACTTTTTCATCCCCTCACTTAAAAAAAGTAATTTTATTATAGAGCTCAAATCAACCCGAATCCGGAAGATTTCGGGATGGTGAGGAGTTGACATGGATACTCATTGGAGGTAAGATGTTACGGAAATCGTGGCTCATTCCGTTATTTTTGTTGTTATTAGTTTGCCAGTTGTCAGCACGACCGAATAATGCCATTGAAGATAATGGTTTGTATAATCCATCGGCATTAGGTGCAGACGCGAGACAAGCTGCAAAATTGATAACCCCTGAAACCGATTTTAACGTTAATCGTGTTTCACAGGTACCATACCGCGATGATCCAGCAGATGTCGCTGTTGGTGAAGATATGGTTATAGGTTATACCTGGTACGATTACCAGCATAATGGTTCTGTGGGTAAGATGGTTGCCAGAGATAGTCAGGGTGGTACTCATTTTACCTGGATGTGTGGTTATGACGCGCAGCAGGGAACCAGACATATGCTATACAATTTTCTTGATGCTAACGGTAATCTGCTAAATGGTGCGGATGACAGAGGCGTTGTAGATAATGCAGATCGTTCCGGTTATGGGAATATTGGTCTTCTACCACTTGATGAGCGAGCAGGTGTGTTTTATCATTTAACAGGTCATCAAGATGATCCTGCATATCTTGGAACAGCATTATCAGTCGATTGGATGTCCGGGATTGGTGCTTTCCAACCCAGTTATCCCATATCATGGCCTGAAATTGAATTAGCATGGCCAAAAGGAACATTCGATTCCGGCAACTTTGCACATGTTGTCGCCACTGAAAACAGTGGTGAGGATCAGAGCTGGCAGCGAGTTGGTTACTGGCGAGGCATACCGGATAACGAATATCTTAACTGGTCCTGGAATAATGGTAATGTTGCAATTAATGTTGACACATCCGGTGTAATCAGTTCTGTAGCTGCTGCTTCCAAGCAATCCCGCAAGGTTGCTTTAGCCTGGCATCACAATCGAATCGGTGCCGATCAGGGGATCTGGTCTGAATATGGTGGTGCATGGCAGAGAAATAATGATATCAGGTATATCATTTCTGAAGATGGCGAGAATTGGGATTGGGATGAGGGTATTGAGAGTATGACAAAAATTATTCCCCCAAACCCTGACCTCTTCGATATTGATTTACATGAAGCCTATGGTGATACATTCCGTCCCTATTGCGATATTGATATTCAATTCGATCCTTGGGAAGATGGCGATAACCTATATGGTGTCTTCTCCGCATCTGGCTTCAGAGAATTGCCTTTCCCTGATGAAGATGGAGCTCCTCTTGATGGTATGTACAGCGAGCAGTGTTACCTGTGGTTCTGGAGTTCAAATGGTGGTGTAGACGAAGCAGACACAATTACAGTAATCGCTGATGGTTGGTACTCAAATGTAACAGACAATCCATTAATGCCTGAGAATCGCAGTCGCCGTACAGGTGTCTGGCGTACTAACGCTGACCGCGGATCACTCGCATTTGATGCCACCAATCCTGGAACGATCTATTGTGTTTGGGTGAATTTCCCCAAAATTATGGAACTCGCCGAGGATGAAAACGGTGAATTGTTCTGGTCCTATCTCGAAGGTGCTCAGGATACAAGTGAAGCCGGTTACAATAATGCTGAAATCATGGTTTCCGTTTCAGATGACTTTGGTATCCACTGGCGTCAACCAATTAATGTTACCGGAACCGTCTGGGAAGGCGATGATGCTCCAGCACCTGGTGATTGCATGAGTGAAAACTGGTCTTCAGTTGCTGAAGTTGCTGATGGCGAACTGCACATAATGTACATTCGTGATACAGATGCAGGTGGTATACCTCAGGAAGAGGGATCAGCTACAAATTCTCCAGTCATTTACCATAAGATAGCACTGGAAGATATTCCCGAAACAGAGTTAGTTGTGATTCCTGAAGGTTTGATGTTCCATAATTATCCTGATTTCGCTCCGAGGGTAGATAATATCGCCCGTGCTCAGGGAGCACCATTACCGAATGAAGCTGTAAATGTAACATCTGAGGTTACTGCCATGGGTGGCAGAGGTTTAGCTGATGTAGTACTGGAATACGTCGTCATAACCGATGGTGATGATGATACTTTATCCGTAGCTATGGATAACCCAGATGGGGACAATTATGCAGCAGAAATCCCTGGATTGGGAGATGGATCATATGTCTGGTACCGTATTGTTGCTAATGATGATGAAGATGGTCAATCCGTTAAACCTTCCGGGTATTGGTATGCTTACGTAGTTCGTCCAGCTGACGGGTTACAAATACATGACATTCAGTATCGTCCGGCAGAATGGCAGACAGATTACTCATCTTACAAAGATTATGAGGTAACAGTAACTGGTGTTGTTACCACCCCATCTGATTTCAATACGACAATTGGTGGCATGGCTATTCAGGACCAATCAGCAGAATGGTCAGGTGTATATGTGCGTGGTGCACTAAATGAAGCAGTTAACGTTGGAGACTTGGTTAGTGTAACTGGTGTGGTCATGGAACGGGACGAAAATGATCCAAGATGGCGCTGGGGAACATACATCAATGTTGACGATCAGGATAATATCACTGTAATAGGTGAAGGTGAAGAAATTGACCCGATTGTAGTTTCCATTCAGGATATTTCAAGTATGACCTTCCTTGCTGAAAACTACGAAGGTGTGCTCGTAAAAGCTGAAGCCATCCAGGTTGGTGCTTTGACTAACGATGATTTCCCAACATATATCCCGATTACTGAATTCGGTGAAGAACCAGAATTTTCTGCTTGGATGACGACAAACGGATTATTAGAAGACCAGATTGATGAGCTCGAGATGGAAACTTGGGTCCACGGTACAACAATTGAGTGGGTTATTGGTGTATTCTCCGAAAATCAGCGGTATGGTATTGCACCTCGAACAGATGCAGATTTCGGACGAGTTGATGCTCCTCTGACTGAGGATCTAACTCCAGTTCAGTTTGCTCTTGATCCTGCATATCCAAACCCGTTTAACTCAATGACTAATGTTGGATTTGAAATCTCACGGGCTGGCTGGGTCAACCTTGCAGTTTATGATCTTGCAGGTAGACTAGTATCTTCCATCGTTGATGGAAATGTTCAGGCGGGTCATTTTACTTCAACACTGGATGCTTCTCAGCTCTCAACGGGTGTTTACATCCTGAGGCTTGACACTGAACAAGCATCAGCAAGCCAGAAAATAGTACTTGTTAAGTAACATTCCGGTTTGAACAGAAATTGATTTTCCCAAATCCGGCTGTTCTGATTTGCTCAGGACAGCCGGAAACGGGAGTTGTATCGAGTGTGTAAATATACCGTTATCGGGAAACCATATATCTTGTTAACATTTGATAACAATTTACAACAGCTGATTCATCAGACTTTTGTTATCAAAGGGCATGTAAACTTCAAGTCAGTCACCATTCATACCGCTTAATTTATATGTCCGTGTCTACACAGACAATTTGGAACTCTTCAGGTGAATATTTCGGCCTGATTCACCCTTAAAACTTTAATTACAACCGGAGTAGGATGCGCTTCATAGATGAGGCAATAATTTCAGTTAGTGCTGGAAATGGTGGTCCAGGAGCAGCAACCTTTTTTCGCGCTCCATTCATCCCGAAAGGAGGTCCTGACGGAGGTGATGGAGGAAGAGGTGGCAGCATAATCCTGAAGGCCAATTCTCAGGTTAGTACACTATCTGACCTGAACAATCGTCGTTTGATTCGTGCAAAAAACGGATCACCCGGTGGTGGTAACAGAAAATCTGGCCGAAATGCAAAAGACGTTGTTGTCGACATCCCGGTTGGCACCGTTGTCTATAATGCAAAAACCGGGGACATATTAGCAGATCTTGTAAATCCAGCACAGGAAGTTGTTGTTGCCAAAGGTGGCAAGGGTGGGCATGGAAATATGAAATTTGTGTCTGCAAGAAACAGAACCCCCCGGAAGTTTGAGCCTGGGCGACCCGGTGAATATATCAGAATCCGTATGGAGATGAAATCACTGGCTGATGTTGGTCTCGTCGGACGTCCAAACGCAGGAAAGTCAACACTTTTATCGGCACTAACCCGAGCAAATCCTCGGATAGCTGATTATCCTTTCAGCACCTTAAGACCTGGTTTGGGTGTAGTTCCTTATGGCATATATCAAAGGTTTGTAATCGCAGATATTCCCGGTCTCGCTGAAGGTGCTGTTGAGGGAAAGGGACTTGGTCACAGATTTCTGCGTCATATTGAAAGAACCCGATTGGTTGTAATTCTTATTGAAACGCTCGATCCGGATTATCACAACACTTTGAAAAAATTGGTCACTGACATGTCTGAGTTCAGCGATAAACTCGCTGGATTACCTCGAATCATTGTTAGATCAAAGGCGGATCTTGATCCACCACCTGATACAGATGATGAAAACAAGACTGAAGTAAAATTCGAACATCACATTTCAGCAGTGACTGGAGATGGGTTGCCGAAATTAGTTGACATGATTGCCGAAAAACTTGGGTTGGAAAAGGAAGGCGAGTATTGAACAGACCCAGCATATCAGGATTAGACAGAATTAACAAAGTCGCTCTGATTGCGATACTTTCTGCGCCTGGTGTTGGGAACCGTAGGGCAATTGAACTCGTTTCATTATTTGAAACCCCTGATGCAGTTATCGGTGCTCCTGCGCGTGAAATAGCGCAAGCGCTAAGTGTTAATATACAGATCGGCAAAAGTATAGTACAATCCTGCCGCAATCTCGAAGCGGCAGAGAAGATTCTTGATAACACTGACAAATTCGGTGCTGAATTCGTGTCATTTTGGGATGAACGTTATCCGGAACGTCTGAAAAAAATTCACGATCCCCCGGCTGCGCTTTACATTTCAGGAGAAGATTCTCCACTGTATGACTATTCGGTAGCTATTGTCGGAACGCGAGGTGCGACCGATCATGCCAAAAGTATGGCTTTTCGCATAGGACGGGATATTGCAGCTACAGGTGTCACGGTTGTAAGTGGATTAGCACTTGGGATTGATACATCAGCACATGAGGGGGCTTTGCAGGCTGGGGGGCGTACAGTTGCTGTTTTTGGTTGTGGAATAGACGTAGTATACCCACCGAGCAACGCGAAGCTCATCGAACGTATCAGACATCAGGGCGCGATAATGAGCGAATACCCTCCCGGTAAGCAGCCAAATCCAGGATTTTTTCCGAGCCGGAACAGAATCATAAGTGGTTTGAGTCTCGGGGTTCTTGTCGTTGAAGCAGGACGAAAAAGTGGAGCTCTAATCACGGCCCGTTTAGCACTTGAACAGGGAAGGGAGTTATTCGCATTACCAGGTCTTGCGGGGGCACATCGAACAGTTGGTGTAAATAATCTGCTACGTGATGGATCTGCTCATCTTGTTGAAAGCGGAGCAGAGATTTTAGATCACCTCAGGTCGCAAATTGCACCTGTGACAAATGTTGCTGCGACATTGACATTACCACGCCTGGATGACTCTGAGTTCAGTATTTATAATCTTCTCGAAGATGGCCCACGTCAAATTGACCAACTGATTAGAAACAGTGACATGAAAGCCGTTGAAGTCAATAGGCTCTTAACATCAATGCAGCTTAAAGGGTTGATAAGGCAGTTGCCCGGTGCACGTGTAGAAAGAGTTTGAGAGCATTTTACCACATTTCAGGATGAACATTGAATCAAAACCACGACACTGCTACAAGTAGAAGTAAAAAATATAAAGTCAGGGTAATAGTTATTATTCTTATGCTGACAACAGGAATTTGGGTTTCTGCCAAACTGCTTCCCGCAGCTGGTAATCTTGTTTCAGAGGCCAGAAAGATTACTGCAATTATGAGACTTATCCAGCAAGCATATGTTGAGGACCCGGATCTTTCCCGGCTCTCTGAAGGTGCAATAGAAGGTATGTTAAAGAGGTTGGACCCTCATTCAGTCTATATTACACCTAAAAAACAACAAGAATTTTCCGAACGCGATATGGGGGAGTTTGAGGGAATCGGGATTTCATTTGTGATCCAGAACGAATTGATTACCGTGATTTCTCCGATTACAGGAACACCGTCCGAGCGACTTGGTATTCACTCCGGTGATCGAATAGTAGAGATTGACGGTGTTAGTGCATATGGTATTACAAATGATGAGGTTTTTAAAAAACTAAGAGGACCTAAAGGAACCGAAGTCTCAATAAAGGTAATCCGAGAAGGACTTTCAGAACCGTTAGATTTTACGATTGTGAGAGATAAAATTCCGATCAAGTCAGTTTGGAGCAGCTTTATGCTCGATGATTCAACCGGATATGTTATGCTCAACCAGTTTATGGCTACATCCACAACCGAGCTTGAAGACGCATTGCGAAAGCTGGAAAACTTTGGGATGACCCGGTTGATTTTTGACCTCAGAAATAATCAAGGGGGCAGACTTTCTGAAGCAGTTTCTGTTGCTGATAAATTTATTCCAGGCGGTCACACCATCGTTTCCCGATTGGGTCGAACTGAAAAAGAAAATCAGGTTTATGAATCCTCCAGTGAGGCGACTCACCCCATGTTCAACCTTATTGTTCTTATCAATGATGGAAGTGCCTCAGCTTCTGAGATTGTCTCTGGTGCAATTCAGGATCTTGACCGTGGACTCATAGTTGGAACCCGAACATTTGGCAAAGGTCTCGTGCAATACCCCTATCAACTCAACGATGGAGGCGTAATCCGGCTCTCAACGGCTCACTGGTATACGGCACGGGGTCGATTAATTCAAAGACCATACGATAAGGGGCGTGGGGAGTATTATGCTATTCGCTACAAAGATCCCGATGAAGTTAAAGAATCTGAAGATCGCGAAGTATTTAAAACACTAGGTGGCAGAGAAGTCTTCCAGTTTAATGGGATTGAACCGGATATTGAAGTCGAGCCCGGAACAATTACCGGAGCGACAGCTCGATTAAGAAGTGAAAGGATTATCTTTAACTACGCCGAAGAATTTAAAAAGAAACATGATCTCACGGATAAACTTAATTTTCAAGAATTTATGCATGCTTTCACCATTACAGATGATGATCTTATCGGTTTGATCGAATTGGCTTCTGAGAAGGACATAACCTATCCTGAAGAGGCATTGGAAAAGGACGGGGATTACCTTAAAAGACAAATCAAATCTGACCTTGCTCAGTTAATCTGGAATAATCAGGATTACTATTACATGGTTTTCACCGCTTCAGACAGGGTTGTTAAAAGGGCGATGGAGCTATTCGACAAGGCAGAAGAAATTTCAGCAATTTGGCATTAATGGCTTAGGACTTGACAGATCGCGTGCATTTGCTTAACTTTAACATAGATAAACTCACCAACACATAACTTGGAGCATTACGATAAATGGTTGATTATTTCATTAAGGGTGGAAACTTTATGTGGCCCATCCTTATCGCTCTCATCATCGGACTAGTATTCGTGTTTGAGCGTTTCTGGACATTAATGCGTGCTTCGATTAACGCCCGAAAATTTAACATAAAAATTGCTGAAGCTCTCAGAGCAGATAAGGTAGATGAAGCAATTGATATTTGTCAGAACACACGCGGACCGATTGCAAATGTAATCCAGGCCGGTCTCGTTCGCATGAATCGCGGTATCGATGCAGTTGAAAAGTCAGTGATGACTGCCGGCACAATCGAAATGGCATTTCTCGAACGAAATTTAGTCTGGTTGGCAACAGTTGTTTCAATCGCACCTATGATTGGCTTCCTCGGTACCGTTAGTGGTATGGTTGGCGCATTCGATGCTATTGCTAAAGCAAATGATATTTCCCCGTCACTCGTCGCGGGAGGTATCTCAGAAGCACTGTTGACAACTATGTTCGGGTTGATAGTTGCTATCATCGTTCAATTTTTCCATAACTTCTTCATTGCCCGAATTGATAAGATTGTGGCAGACATGGAAGAATCAACTCAGGAATTTGTTGACCTGTTGGTGGAAAAAACTACTGGGTAAGGCGCGTAAATGCTAATTGAAAATAAAAGAAATCGAGCCTCAGCAGTGATTGGTTCAGGTTCAATGGCAGATATTGTGTTTTTGCTGCTGGTGTTCTTTTTGGTGACCACCACAATGAATCAAGACAAAGGGATTGGCATG
>JABGPL010000035.1 GCA_018644935.1 Calditrichota bacterium
TTTTCAAAAGATTTGAGAACTAAATATTGCTTATAGGAAGTACTTTCTTTTTTGTTTATTTCCAAATTGTAAAAGATCCCAACCCTTTCTATTTTTGAGCCATATACTGCTGAGATTTCTTCAAAAGATAATTTAAGATAAACTTAATTATACTGTTATGAGCATACTAATTGATGAAAAATCACGAGTTGTCGTTCAGGGCATCACCGGTAGTGAAGGGACCTTTCACGCTACCCAGATGCTGGAGTATGGCACAAAAGTGGTTGCAGGAGTGACACCTGGTAAAGGTGGTATCACTCACTTGGATGTACCAGTTTTTAATGCAGTTGCCGATGCGGTTGAACAAGAAGGTGCAGATGTATCCTTAATTTTCGTTCCACCACCCTTTGCAGCAGAAGCAATTATTGAAGCTGCCGATGCTGGGATCAGGCTTGTTGTTTGTATCACGGAAGGAATCCCAACCCGGGATATGGTTGATGTAAACCAATATCTCAAGGAACGTGACACACGACTTGTCGGTCCGAATTGCCCGGGTGTGATTTCACCTGGAAAGGCAAAAGTCGGGATCATGCCTGCCTTTATTCATAAGCAGGGGAGTATTGGAGTGATCTCACGATCAGGAACTTTGACTTATGAAGCCGTCGGGCAATTGTCCGCTCAGAATCTTGGTCAATCCACTTGCATCGGGATAGGTGGAGATCCAATTATTGGAAGTCCATTTATTGATTTACTCGCTCTGTTCGAAAAAGACGATGAGACCGAAGCAATTATCATGATTGGTGAGATTGGTGGTTCTGCCGAAGAGAATGCCGGCAAGTATATTCAGGAAAATCTTTCCAAACCGGTTGTTGCCTTTATTGCTGGTCAAACAGCTCCGCCGGGAAGACGAATGGGTCATGCTGGAGCAATAATCGCTGGTGGTAAAGGTACCGCTGACGAAAAGATCAAATCATTGCGCGAATCAGGAGTAGCCGTTGCTGACAGCCCTGCTGAGTTAGGACTGACAATGGCGAAAGTACTCAAAGGTCAAAGCTAAACTACGGATACATTTATGTCCGATGACAATAACAAAAAAGCCGCTGCCGTTCTCGTAAGTGAAGAGTCCGCATCTCATGTTGAAGATACGGTCAAAACCACAACCGAAGATGGTCAGACGACAATCACAATTTTGCGACATTATTGCAAGGGTTGTGAAATATGTGCTGAAATTTGCCCAAAAGGTGTGCTGGGCATGGCGGTAGCACTCGACCGTTGGGAAGGATCAATAGTTGAGGTTATCAACATGGAGGCCTGTAACGCCTGTATGCTATGTGAATACCAATGCCCCGATTTTGGCATTGAAGTTCATAATGTGAAAAAAGAGAAGAAAAAAAAGGAGAAGAAGACGATTGCCTGATAACACAAAAAACGGACGTAAAGTCGTCTTCTGGCCGGGAAATATCGTAGTGGCTGAGGCAGCTCTCGCTGCTGGCTGCAATTTTTTCGGTGGATATCCGATTACACCTTCGTCCGAAGTTGCACATCATATGTCTCACAGACTACCAATGATCGGTGGTAAATTCATCCAGATGGAAGATGAGATTGCTGCTATGGGAGCGGTTATAGGTGCCGCTCTAGCTGGAGACAAGGCTATGACGGCTACTTCTGGTCCCGGTTTCTCACTGAAGCAGGAGAACATCGGTTATGCATGTATGGTCGAGGCACCCTGTGTGGTTGTCAATGTCATGCGTGGTGGACCTTCTACCGGATTGCCAACTGCACTCGGTCAATCTGACATAATGCAAGCACGGTGGGGAACTCACGGTGATCGGGCTGTTATAACTTTAACGCCATCCTATCTGGATGAAGTTTATAGTGAAACTATTCGCGCCTTCAATCTGGCAGAGCGATTCCGGATGCCGGTATTTCTATTCCTCGATGAGGTTATTGGTCACCTGGCAGAGCGACTCGAAATCCCCGATCCATCAGAATATGAAATTATTGATAGGGTTCGGCCAACCTGCCCTCCTGAAGATTATCTACCTTACGATTCCACTGAGTCAGATGTCCCACCGCTGGCGGATTATTTCACCGGATACAGGTATCACACAACCGGCCTTAATCACGATGCATCAGGTTTTCCGACGACTAATCCAGGACTGGTTCAGTCTGAAGAATTGCGGATGATGAACAAAGTATATGATCATCTTGATGAAATTGAATCATATGAAGAGGTTATGACCGATGATGCAGAAATTTTAGTCGTTACGTTTGGATCAACCGCACGTGCTGCATCTGTTGCAATTAATGATGCTCGTGCTAAAGGTATTAAAGTTGGTATGTTGAGACCAATTACGATTTGGCCATTTCCAGAAAAGATAATGCGGGAATTGGGAAAACGAGTCAAAGGAATTGTTGTACCCGAAGCAAATCTTGGGCAAATAATTTTTGAAGTAGAACGTGTTGCCAAGTGTGATGGTCCGGTTGTTGGTGTCCAAAAAGTTGGCGGGGTTCCAATCTACCCCGATGAAATTCTTTCCAAGATTGAGGAGCTGGCATAATGGCATTAAGATACGAAAATTATTTACGAATGAACCATATCCCACACATGTGGTGTCCGGGGTGTGGTATCGGCATCGTAGTCAAGTCAATGTTGGCAGCTTTTGAGGATGCCGGGTGGGACAAAAATGATACAGCTGTTATATCAGGAATTGGTTGTACATCTCGTGCTCCTGGCTATCTTGACATGAATACTCTTCACACAACTCACGGTCGTGCGTTGACATTTGCCACAGGAGTAAAATTCGCCAGACCAGACAAAAATGTATTGGTAATCTCTGGTGATGGAGATGCATCTGCAATCGGTGGAAACCATTTTATCCACGCTTGTCGTCGGAATATTGACATGACATTGATTGTCAATAATAACAACATTTACGGCATGACAGGTGGTCAGTATTCTCCTACAACTCCTCTGGGAGCCAAAGCAGCCACAACACCCTGGGGTAATGTAGATCCAGGATTTGATCTTGCTGAACTTGCAAAAGGTTCTGGTGCTACATACGTAGCCAGAGGTCATGTTGGATCAGGCGTGCAGCTTCAGAGACTGATCAGGGGTGGAATTGAACATCATGGGTTCTCAGTAATTGAAGTGATGTCTAATTGTCATACTCAATTCGGACGTAGAAACAAATTAGCAGATCCAGTTGATCTGATAACCCACATCAACAAATCTTCTGTTAATGTTGCTCGTGCGAAGAAAATGTCCCCTGAAGAGTTAGAAGGTAAATTCTTGATCGGACTTCTGCATCATGACAAAGAAAAGGCTGAATACACAGATGCCTATGCTGGAGTTATTGAACGAGCCCAGGCTGGGTTGAAAAAGTAGAGATAAGAGGAAAATCTGAAATGAGTAACCACTACGAAGCCCGGTTTTCAGCAGTTGGCGGTCAGGGAATTCTTCTTGCCGGCGACATACTGGCATCTGCGGCGATAAATTACGAAGGAAAGTTCGCTTGTGACAGCCCAACATACACTGCACAGGTTAGAGGCGGTCCAACCAAGGTCGATGTGATCATCGATTCGGAGAAAATTCTTTTTCCACGTACAACTGCAATCGATTTTATGCTTTGCCTCGCTCAGAGATCATGGGATCAATTTGCACAGGATTTGAAACCTGATTGTATTGTTCTCATAGATCCGTCGTTAGTTAAAAATGTCGATGAAAGCTATAGGGTTTATAGAATGCCAATCCTTGAAATCACGAAGACAAACATGAAGAAAATGGTCTATACTAGTGCTGTCGCTCTTGGTGCCATGATTGGATTGACGGAAGTGATTTCGGTTGAATCTGCTCGGAAAGGTCTTTTAGCAAAGGCACCAAAGGGTACAGAGCAACCAAACGAAATAGCATTCAACCTTGGTTATGAAGCAGCTAAAGAATTGCTGAAATAAATAGCCTCGGGTTGATAGATTTTGAACTCGCCAATACTGTGATGGTACCTTAGTTATAATTGTGACCGGAATTATCTGGTTAGTTCAGAGAAGTCGAAAGGGGCAATCCAGAGCCGCAAAACTCTGGAATGCTCCTTACGCAAAAGTAAGGTGTCCCTGTCTGGGTCTGGGGTTGACCAAATTCAGAGGGGGACACCTTTGTGCTGTTCACATAAACTAATACTACAAGGAAAATAATGGAAAGAACATTAGCTATAATAAAGCCGGATGGTGTCCAGAAGAGATTAACCGGCGAAATATTGAGACGGATCGAAGGTGTTGGACTGACCGTCAAATCCTTACGGATGTTACAACTTGACCGGGCTACTGCCGGCAGATTTTACGCAGTTCACAGAGAGAGACCTTTTTACCACAGCTTGATCGAGTATATGACCTCCGGTCCGGTAGTTGTGATCGCTTTAGAGGGTCCGAACGCAGTTACTCGCTATAGAACTCTTATCGGCAATACCAATCCTGACAATGCGGATGAAGGTACTATTCGAAGACTTTATGGCGACAGTATTGAAAGAAATGTCGTACATGGGTCGGATTCAGGTGAAAACGGTATTATTGAAACATCTTTTTTCTTTAGTACGTCTGAGTTAGAAATGATTACCAATGGGTCATCGGATTAGATTTTCGCAAATCCGCATTCTACAAGGTAGAGGTTAGAGATGGGTCAAGATGAAAACCTGAAAATTGAAAGTTTGGTTATTGTTGGTGGTGGGACGATGGGGCAGGGGATAACTCAGGTCGCAGCTAAACGTGGCATTGATGTTCTTCTGATAGAACGAGACGAACAACAACTGAAAAAATCACTTTCCGAGATAGAAGACTCACTGAATTATGAAATTTCGCGATGGGCAATGACAGAGGCGGAGAAAAATGTCATTCTTACGCGTATAAAAGGTGAAGTTGGATTTAATAGCGTATCTGATCAGCCTTTTGTAATTGAATGTGTGTCAGAAAACTTCGACGCAAAGAAAGAAATTTTCATTGAACTCTGTAGTCGGTGCAGCCCTGAAGCAATATTCATCACGAATACTTCAACACTGTCAATAACAGAGTTGGCTTCCATTACAAATCGGGCTGACCGGTTTATTGGTATGCATTTCCTCCACCCAGTGTCAAAGATTCGATTGGTTGAAGTTGTGCGCGGATTCAACACCTCTGGACAGACCTTTGAGAAAACGAGAGCCTTTGCAGAAATACTTGACCGAACTGCAATCGAGGTTTTTGAATCCCCCGGCTATGTGACTACAAGAGTTGCAATGCCATTGGTCAACGAAGCTATTCAAGTGTTGATGGAAGGTATTGCGTCTGCTGAGGATATTGATACTGCTATAAGAATGGGATACGAATTACCGCGTGGTCCTTTAACAATGGCGGACAACATTGGGCTTGATCAGGTCTTAAGGTGGCTTGACATTTTATTCAAAGATTTAGGTGACACTAAATATCGTCCGTGTCCGTTGTTGAGAATGTTAGTCCGTGCTGGTCATCTCGGAGTAAAAACCGGTCAGGGATTCTTTAAATACACTAAGGACGGTGTGCAGATTCCAGGTTCAGGACAATCCTCCGTAGCTCTTGATCGTGTTTTGAATGAGTAATTCAGTATGATTTAGGTAAATTAATCAATTTAATAAATTGGAAACATCTGGTGATGTTCACTTTATTCCGAAAGGGTCGTTGGGTACAATCGAAAACGACCCTTTTTGTTTTTGTAGCTTTGCTTCTCTGTGGGAGTATATTGAGCAGTTGCAAAGTGGAAATGGGGGGAAAGCGAGGCAAGAAGGATGATAAAAAAGATCTCGCTGCTCCAATAACAGCCGAGCCGATTTCACGCGGAGATATCTCAAAATATCTGCGACTTAATTCAGTTCTAAAACCCATTAGAGAAATCAATATCTTCGCCCAATCCGCAGGCACTATTCTGGATTTGTACGTGGAAGAAGGAGATATTGTTTCCAAAGACAAACAGTTGTTAACCCTCGAAAGTTCAGATCAGGATCTGGCAGCGAAACGAGCTCTCGCCAGATTAGAACGTGAGAAAAACAACCTCTCTCGTGCTCAGGAATTATTCAATCAGAATATGCTTCCCGAGGATGAGTTTCAGCAGATTCAACTCTCTGTCAGAGACAGCGAGTTGCAGCTTGAACAGGCGGAACTTGCCTTGCATCGGACGAGAATTACAGCACCATTCAAGGGTTTTATTTCAGAGCGCTACGTTAACAGTGGTTCACGCATAGATCCATCGCGTCCCTTATTTAAACTAGTCGATGATTCTGAAATTCAACTCGAAGTATGGGTAAATGAAGCGGACCTCGGTGCACTTCAAATCGGGCTGATTGCAGATGTCAAGAAGAGCAGCAATTCGAAACAGAGTTATAAGGCAAAATTAATTCGGATCAGTCCGGTTGTGGATCCGACATTCGGAAAGTTAAAAGCGACCTTCAAACTTCTTGATATATCTTCCGATCTAAAACCCGGTCAGTTAGTTGAGTTGTATCTGGTTCTCGAAACCCACTCAAATGTCTTGATAATACCGAAGCGTGCTCTCGTTTATGAGTCTGGAATTCCAACTGTTTATATTAATTATGATAATCTTGCATTCCGCCGGCTGATTACGCTCGGGCTTGAAACAGGCGAAAACGTTGAAGTTCTCGGAGGAATCGCAGAAGGTGAGTTGATTATTGTGGATGGCCAATCCACCCTGCGCGATAGCTCAAAAGTTAAACCAGTAATATCAATTAATTAGGAGTAAGGGTGGATAAGTACGACATCAAGCGTTCGCCCTACCATTTCTCTATACGTCGTCCTGTCACGGCTACAATGATTGTCCTGACGGCCGTCGTGTTCGGTTATCTTTCATATCGACTATTGCCGATAAATATGATGCCGGATATAACCTATCCCTCAATTACCGTCCGCACTGAATACCCTGGAAGCGCTCCTGAAGAAGTTGAATCAACAATTACTCGTCCACTCGAACAATCCTTGGGAGTTGTTCGCGATTTAGTCGAGATGTCCTCTTCCTCGAGAGCTGAATACAGTGATGTTCTTCTCGAGTTTGCCTGGGATGTAGATATGAATCGGGCAACACAGGATGTGCGGGAGAAGCTCGATCTTGTTTTCCTTCCGGAAGGAGTAAAGGAACCACTAATTTTGAGGTATGATCCTTCACTGGATCCACTTCTTCGAATTGGTCTGACAAGTGACTCCTTGGGTCCGGTTTCGCTTCGTAAGATCAGCGAAGATCTCTTGAAACAGGAGTTTGAAAAAATCAAGGGAGTTGCCGCCGCCAAGGTAAAGGGTGGTGATGTTGATGAAATCAGAGTGGCTGTACGCTCTGCAAGCCTGGATATGCTGAATATTCCAATAGAACGCCTGATTCAGCGATTAAGTGCTGAGAATATCAATATTGCAGGGGGGAGAATTAATGAAGGTGAATCAGAGTTTATAGTTCGTACGCTTAACGAATTCCAGTCCGTCGAAGAGATCGGTGAAATATCGATAATCCATAGTGATGGGAAAACAATCAGGTTAGATGACGTTGCCGAAGTACGAAGAACTTCAAAAGAAAAGACATCTTTAACAAGATTTGCTGAATCTGAATCAGTTGAGATTGAGATATTTAAGGAATCGGAAGCTAACCCAATTGCTGTTTCAGACCTTGTAAAGAAGCGAATATTTGGTTGGGAGAAGAAGCAGGGGCTGAATATCAGTTTTGGCGAACCACAGGAAGAATCCAAAAAAGGTGGGCTTCGACCACTTCAGGAAACCCTCACTGATAATATAAAGATCTATATCTTATCTGATCAGGCAGAGTTCATCCGGCTGGCAGTGAACGAAGTAAAGGTTGCTGCTATTCTCGGTGGGATTCTGGCAATTGGAGTTCTGCTAATATTCCTGGGCAGGTTAAGGGATACTTTAGTCGTTGCGATTGTAATACCAATTTCTCTGGTTTGTACTTTTGCCGCGATGCACATATTTGGTATATCAGTTAATGTAATGTCGCTGGGAGGTCTGGCACTCGGTATTGGAATGATGGTTGATAATGCAATTGTGGTTATCGAGTCCATTTATCGTCGCAAGGAACAGGGGGAGGGTGCTGTTGAATCTGCTGTAAACGGAACCCGAATCGTAGGGGGCGCAGTAACCGCATCAACTTTGACGACCGTAGTGGTCTTCTTTCCAATAGTATTCGTGACAGGAATTGCAGGTCAGATTTTCGGAGATATGGCATTAACTGTCATAATTTCCCTCGTTGTGTCGCTCTTCGTGGCTCTGTTTTTTATACCGATGTTAGTATCACTAAGATTTAACAGAGATTCACAAAAGGACAATCCTGTCACCTGGGAGACAAACGATTTCCATTTTATTCGATGCTGGGAGAATTTGAAATCAGGCTTTAAGCGCTGGGCGAAGCTCAACTTATTCCTGAAGATATTGACCTTCATCGTTGTTTTGTATTTTCTGGTGCTTCGGTTCTTATTTGAATTGATTCTCCGGTCTCTTCATTGGGTTGCAATTTCATCCGGCAGGCTTATTCGAAAAATCTCAACAGGGATTCTTCGGACGATGATGAAATGGAGCAAAACAAAAGGTAAAAGTACCCACCGAAATTTCCAGAAAATGTTTGGGGTGATTACATCTTTCTATTTAAGAGTTCTGAGCAGTGTACTTCGGCACCCAATCTCGATTCTTCTCATTATGGTTCTGATGTGCTTTTTTGCTTATGGTTGGGTTCTGCCTCAGATGGGTGGAGAGTTGATACCATCGGTGAGTCAGGGGATGTTTGAGGTGGAGTTTACCTTCCCGACCGGGACAACCCTTGAAAAGACATCCCGAGCTATACTTCCCATCGAAAAAGATCTGATGAAAATGCAGGGGATAAAGAGTATCTCGAGCCGAAGTGGTGGGGACCCGACCGGAACTCAGCAATCGGGTCATGGTTCTAATTTTGCCATAATGACTGTTTCGCTGGAATCCGGGGGCGACATTGACGAGCGGGAAGCAAGAGCCATTGAGAGAGTCCATGAATTGGCAGCAAATATTCCTTCTCTCCGGATTCTCGTCAGTTACCCAACTCTGTTCACATTTAAACAACCAGTGGAGCTAATCTTAAAAGGTGATGACCTTGCGAAACTCAGAATTCTGGCAAACAGGATAAGCTCTGATCTTGAGAATTTATCAATTCTGCGGGACGTTGAATCTTCTGTAAGACGTGGCAATCCGGAAGCGGTAGTCAAGTTTGATCGGGATAGACTATCCATGCTAGGTTTGAATCCTCGAAGTGCAGCAGAGAGAGTCAGATCCGCGGTTCTAGGTGTCGTCCCGACACGATTCAGAGAAGAGGAGAGACGTGTAGACATTCGGGTTCAATTCAGCGAGAAGGATCGAGAGTCTCTGGAGAACCTGCGGAACCTGGTCATAAATCCAGATCAGTTAGTACCAGTAACATTATCCGAGGTCGCATCTATTCAGGTTCTTGAGGGACCGGCAGAGGTTAGACGGGCAGATGGCATTCGGGCAGCAGTAATTACTGCTGGAATTGAAAACACTGATTTGAAAACTGCTGATATTGCAATTCGTGAAGTTCTGAGTGATTATGACCTGCGCGAGGGATATGATTATTTGATCTCTGGCCAGAGACGTGAAATGGATGAATCTCTTGGAAGTTTGCGATTGGCTTTAATGCTTGCAATTTTCTTAGTATATGTAGTTATGGCCTCTCAATTTGAGTCTTTTAAATCACCATTTCTAATTCTGCTCACGGTACCCCTGGCGGTTGCTGCAGTCATCCCGGTGTTGTGGGGATTTGGTATACCGATCTCGGTGATGGTGTTTCTCGGATTGATTGTACTGGTTGGTATAGTTGTGAACGATTCAATTGTCTTCGTAGATTACACAAATCAGGTATTCAGGTCGGGGGAAACCGTTCGTAATGCAATTCAGACAGCAGCGGGTGCGAGGTTCAGACCCATAATAATGACAACCCTGACGACAATCCTGGCATTATTGCCAATGGCAATCGGAGTAGGGGAGGGTGTTGAAATCCGCCGTCCAATGGCAGTAACTGTTATTTTTGGACTGTCCTTTTCGACTATGATAACCCTGATAGTAATTCCTGTTTTGTATCGACTTATGCATAAGGATAAATCATGAAAAGAATTTTATTAATGTCGCTGTTTCTGATCGGCTTGTTCTTTCTGAACGGTTGCCCTGGCAGTGATGGTGAAGATGGTCGCGCCTATATGAGCATCAGTTTTTCAGATACTCAGCCACTTAGTTACTGGGATAATAACCCGAGTATGCCATATGGACTGCGCTACGGGAGATCTTATTTATCGGAACCCGGGATATTTGATTTCGAGTATTTTGTCACCGAGGATCAGAGCTGGGCTGGAACTTATGAAATATATATTGAAGAGGGTGAAAAGGGTCACGATTTCTTTGTCGATGGAGATGATGGATGGGATATTTACTTGACCCTTCTGCGTGATCCCGATGGACCAACTTTTCAAAGATACTCAAATCCCAGAGATACTTACGATGGGGTAGATATTAACTCGGTTGACATGGAGCAGAACGCAGGTGGATATTCAATCCGAATTAAAGCTGAAAAACAATTCGGTCAGACACCTGGTATGTCACCAAAAGTTATAAGCAGCAGCCGTTAATTGCGATTATTACCAAAAAATCAAATAGTTTTGTCATAAGATGAACCCGACCGGAGAAAAACCAACCAGAAACAGTCTGACAGCGCTTGCAATCAGGCGTCCGGTATCAATGATAATGCTCTTTTTGTCATTGGTTGTCCTTGGTGTTGTAACCTGGTTCGGTATTCCAGTTCAATTACTTCCCGGTGGATTCAATACTCCGTTCTTAAGGGTATGGTTAGCATACCCAAATGCCAGTCCTGTCGAAAACATGGAGCGTATTGGAGTCCCAGTCGAAGAGTCGTTTTGGACAATCAAAGGTGTCAAACGAATTCACACTCGCGCGCGATCTAATGGCTGTAGCATTAGAATGGAATTTGGTCAGGACATCGATATGGATGTCGCCTACCTCGAAGCCCGGGATCGACTCGAGCGCGTCAAACCGGAACTTCCAGATGATTTCAGATTCTCATACATTTACCGCTATTCTGAAAGCGATCAACCAATACTCTATTTCGGTATCTCTGTAACTGGTGATTACGAAGATCCTGACCGATTAGTCGAGGAGGAAGTTGTAAAACCTCTCGAGAGAATTGATGGCGTCGCCAAGGTTGAGATGTGGGGCGGCAATGCCAAAATGGTCAGGATAGAATTTGAGCTGGACAAACTTCAGAAACATAATGTTAATGTAAGCGCTCTAATGCGGGAGCTTCGGAATGCTGACTTCGCGGTCGCCGGAGGCAAGATTTCCGATGGCGGCAGGGAGTTATTAGTCCGAGCAGATGGGCGCATATCATCTCTCGACGAGTTACGGATGTTGCCAGTAAAGGGGCCGAATATCCGATTGCAGGATGTTGCGGAAGTTTCATATTCTCCGCGAAAACGGTCGTGGATACAGCGAATAGACAGAAGGAAAGCAATTCAGATTGGAGTGTTTAAGGAATCTGAAGCTAATACAGTTGCGACGGCGGATGAACTACGTAAGGCTTTATCGACAATTTCAGCAGCCCCAATATTGGGAGGATTTGATTTTAACATCCTGTTTGATCAAGGGAAGTTAATAACAGATTCGCTCAATAATTTAATGATGGCTGGATTGTGGGGTGGCTTTTTTGCCGTATTAGTGTTGATATATTTCATGCGCAGATTGCGGATGACGCTGTTTATAACTCTTGCTATTCCCATTTCGCTAATGGTCACGGTAACAGCACTTTACTTCATGGGCTGGTCATTAAATATTATTACGCTGTCCGGGTTGATGATCTGTGTTGGACTCGTTGTAGATAATGCAATTGTGGTTGTTGAGAACATTCAGACATTGAAGCAGAAAGGGTACTCGAACCTGAACGCTGCTGTTGAAGGGGGAACCGAAGTTGGGCTTGCTATAACTCTCGCAACTCTCACAACAGCTGTTGTTTTTCTCCCATTGATATTGATGAGTGGGAACAGGATGATGGCTTTCTATATGCTGCGAATTGGAATGCCGGTTATTATTGCTCTTGTTGCCAGCCTGTTTGTTGCATTATTGTTTATTCCATTAGCTGTTAATCACTTCGCTCTGTCAAAGAAATCATCTCCAAACAGGTGGATAGAAGCGGGTTCACGTCGCATCGGAAGTTTAGTTGGGTGGGTTTTGAATCATCGACGTGATACAGTTCTTATTCTCTTATTAATGCTGTCATCTACTTCCATCCCAATGAAATACGTTGTTTCGACTGACGAGGAAGAGGGAAATATAAACGACTTCCAGTTACGATTTTTGTTCCCTGCATATTACTCCCACGCGAGGATTGATTCAACACTGAACTGGTACGAAGATTATCTATTTGACAAGAAAGAAGATTACGACATAAAGACGGTTGTAACTGGTTTCAGGCGTGGTTACGCTCGCATGCAGGTGTTCCTGGAAGAGCCTGAGAAAAAAATCTGGTTTATAAATGCATTACAGTCAACCGGAAGAAGACTGCACATTTACAAGCCGGAAAAATTAACTCGTAAAGAAATCATCGAAGAAATCAAAGAGAAGTTAGAGCCTCCACCCGGCGTTGAAATGTTCACAAGCTGGCAGAGGAGGGGAGAGGAGGATGCTGTTCATGTCAGCATTTACGGTGAAGACACAAAAAAACTTCTCGATCTGTCTAATGATGTTCGAATTCGGTTGGAAAAAATTGAGGGTGTCGTTTCTGTCGAAACCGATCTTGAGAGCTCTGCTGAAGAGATACAGGTCAGGTTCAATCCTGAAGAAACAGCAAGATACAACGTGGACCCAGCTCAAACGGCCTATGGATTAAACTCACTTATTAGGGGTGTCAACCTGCCCGATATTATTTTCAACGGGCATGAGATAGCAATGCTGGCTGAGCTACGGGAGGAAGATCGGGCTTCACTGGTTCAGTTGTTAAATCTACCTGTTGCTGGAGATGTGGGCACTCAGGTCAAAATTGGGGATGTTGCGGATGTTTCCTATGACCGGGGTATTGGCGAGATACACCGCGATAATGGTCGAACGCGAATTCGACTCAAAGTGGTTACGACTGAGGAGGATATCCATAAATTCTCGCGAAGGATTACAAATGTGCTGGCAGACATGAATTTTCCAACTGGATATGAGTGGGGAAAGGGGCACCGTTTTCAATCGGTTGAGGATGCGACTGAAGAGAGATCTCAGGCGTGGCTGCTGGCTATTACTTTTGTATTACTGCTTATGGGAGCATTATTCGAGTCTTTCTTCCTGCCATGGGCAGTTATAGTTACTGTACCGTTATCATTTTTCGGTGTCTGGTGGATGATGCTGGTAACTGGGACCCAGTTTGGTGTTATGGCTGGAATTGGTGCGATTATTCTGATTGGTGTTGTTGTCAATAATGCTATTGTCCTGCTTGATAAAGTTAATCGTTTGATAAAGCAGGGTGTACCGAGGGATGAAGCATTGAAGCTCGCTGCAGAATTACGTTTTAGACCGATCCTGCTAACCGCTCTTACAACCATTATGGGATTGCTGCCAATGGCTATGGGAAGTGCCAGTTTAATAGGAATTCCTTATGCGCCGATGGGTAGAGCAATAATTGGTGGCATGTTGACTGCGACAATTACAACTCCAATTGTAGTACCTCTTGTTTACAGCCTTATTGATGATTTGAAAATTAGGTTCCAATCATTTGTTTCCGATCTAAAAGAATAATGAATCTTTCAATGATGGACAACAAACCTCCACCTTCCTGCCCCTAATATTCAAATATTCCCTCTTAATGAATCTGTGAGCTTGATTTTTCACTTTCTTTACATTTAATTATTAGATTACTCTGTTCGGGGCGTGGCGCAGCTCGGTAGCGCGCATGGTTCGGGACCATGAGGTCGCTGGTTCAAATCCAGTCGCCCCGACAAACATCAAGTGCCGCCACTTTTTTTTAATTAGTGGCGGTTTTCAGCTTAAAGGGATATCAGGCATTCTGTCTGCAAAGAGGTTTATTATGGATAGTTACCCATTTCAAGAAATCGAGACCAAGTGGCGTTCACTGTGGGAAAAGCGAGGAGTTAACCATGTTGATTTGAATACAACTGATGAAAAGAGGTATATCCTTGTGATGTTTAGTTATCCTTCCGAAAAGAAACTACACATCGGACACTGGTGGAACTATGGTCCGACCGATTCATACGCCAGATTTTTAAGAATGCATGGTTACAAGGTGTTTGAGCCTATGGGATTTGATGCATTCGGTTTGCCGGCAGAGAACTTTGCAATAAAACACGGTGTGCACCCGGGTGAGATAACTCGCGACAGTGTATCGCACATCCGCGAACAGTTGAAGTTAATTGGTGCGATGTATGACTGGGGTAAAGAGGTAAACACTTCCCAACCTGATTACTACAAATGGACGCAATGGCTTTTCCTTCAACTCTTTAACACTGGGAATGCCTACAGAAAGCACTCTCCGGTAAATTGGTGTACGAAATGCAAAACTGTACTTGCAAACGAACAGGTGCTCGCGGATGGAAGTTGCGAACGGTGTGATTCAATTGTCGAAACTCATGATATGGAACAATGGTTTTTCAAAATCACAGCGTTTGCAGATGAGCTTCTTGAAGGATTGGATGAGGTCGAGTGGCCGGAATCAACTAAATCTCGACAGAGGCATTGGATTGGCAGGTCTGAGGGAACGGAAATTGTTTTTGATGTTGTTGATTCAGATGAAAAGATCCGTGCATTTACAACTCGTCCTGATACACTTTTCGGAGTAACCTATGTTGTCTTGGCACCTGAAAATGAAATGGTCAGAAGGATAACTAATCCTGACAATAGGGCAGAGGTTGAGGATTATGTTAAGGAATCGAGAGCAAAGTCCGATATTGAACGTCTCTCTTCTGAGCAAACAAAATCTGGTGTTTTCACGGGCGCGTATGCCATCAATCCTGGAAATTCCAAAAAGGTGCCAATCTGGATTGCAGATTATGTGCTGGCATCCTATGGAACAGGTGCTGTCATGGCGGTACCAGCTCACGATCAACGCGACTTTGAGTTTGCTAAGAGATACAAACTTTCTGTTGCATGGGTTATTGATCCCTTAGATGCAGAGGAAGTTGTCGATAAAGAGCAGGCATATACGGCCTACGGTGTGATACGTAACTCTGGTAAATTCAGTGGTATAAAAAGCTCTGAAGGCAAGTTTGCCGTTACCAACTGGTTAAGCAAAATTAGCTATGGAAAAGCAACTGTAACCTATCGCCTGCGCGACTGGTCTGTCTCCAGACAGCGATACTGGGGAGCTCCAATTCCAATTATACATTGTCCAGATTGTGGTTTGGTGCCTGTACCAGAATCAGATTTGCCGGTGATTCTCCCCGAAGAAATTGAAGATTTCACCCCACGAGGAAAGTCTCCCCTGGGCGCAATTTCTTCATTCATTGAAACGGAGTGTCCAAAGTGCGGTAAACCTGCAAAGCGGGATCCAGATACAATGGATACGTTTGTCGATTCAAGCTGGTATTATCTGCGCTATACTTCGACGGAATTCGATGATAGACCGTTCGATAAGGAAAGAGTTAAGAAATGGCTGCCGGTGGATACCTACGTTGGTGGACCTGAACATGCTACGGGGCATTTGATATATGCTCGCTATATAGCTAAGTTCTTGAAATCACAAGGTCATATTGATGTGTCAGAGCCATTTAAAAGGATGATTCACCAGGGAATCATTACCTACAAAGGCCATCGAATGTCCAAATCAAAGGGTAATGTTGTTAATCCTGACGCATTCATTGACAATTACGGTGCTGATTGTTTCAGGTTGTACCTGATGTTTATGGGTGACTATACAGTTGGTGGTGATTGGTCTGATGAAGGCATTGTTGGCATTAGACGTTTTCAAAATCGGATTTGGCGGTTGGTTAACGAGTGGTCAGACAAAGATGGTGTCTTCAAGAATGAAAAGTTGGTCGTTGATGCAGATATTAATCGCAGGTTGCATTATACAATAAAGTCAGTATCAAATAACTTGCATAATTTCCAGTTCAACACAGCGATCTCAAGATTGATGGAGTTGGTTAATGATCTTTATCTCTATATTGCAAAAAAAGAAAAAGTCAATCGCAGATTCCTGAATGATGTTTTAGAGAAAATGGTAATTGTGTTGGCGCCGTTGGCCCCGCATTTTGGTGAAGAGCTCTGGGAAGTACTCGGTAAAGAAAACAGTGTTTTCTATCGGAGGTGGCCGGATTGGGATGCAAAAGCTCTCGAAGAGGCATCAGTGACGGTTGCCGTTCAGATAAATGGAAAGATGGTGTCTACGATTGATCTGGCGAAAGGATCTTCAGAAGAAGATGCTTTCGAGAAAGCTCTGGATTTGAAAAAGGTCATGAATCAGACGATGGGGAAAACGATTTTTAGAAAGATATTTGTTAAAGACAGGATTGTAAACCTTGTTGTGAAGTAGATTGCGATACTTTACATAATATTTCTTATCAGACATTTTAACTCAACGAGGATTGGTCATGAGGTTACCTACACCCTTTTACTGGCTTACGGCGTTTGTAGTTATTTCAGGTATATTTTTTATTCCGGGGACTGTCAATGCGACGCGTCCCCTTTCTCTCCCGAATAATCAGCTCTGGTCTGCACCTGATTCACCGGACGGACCAAATCGGTTGACGCGTCCGAGTTTGAGGAATCCGAACCGAGACTTTGACAACTACATCGGTCAACTCCAACTCATCGTCGACTTCCTCGACAGTCTTCAGGAACAAGACCCTGAGCATGCTCAGTTCGGTGGAATGCATGAAGGCGAAACCGGTAACCTCTGGGCCATTGTTGAAACCGATAACACTCAGGAAGCTATTCGGGTATGGTGCGAATATGCCGCTTTCTTTGAGGACACAGAATCTTACAGTCAAAACATTGCTGATGCATGGACATACTGTGATAACCATCCTGCCTGGGAAGAAGCTCTCGGAAACCCCGATGCACTCTATTATTCCCTGCACAACAGTGGTTGGGGTTTGATTGCAGAAATGCGATATCGCGAGCTCTATGATGACAGTCGTCGCGAATATAGTCTGAATTGTGCAGACCACATCGCCGAAGACGCACCAAACATTGAGGTGGATCAAGAGGACCGCCTTATGCCGCTGGTTTTAGGCTTGGCATCCGGTACACTTTATGAATATGGTATTCTTGAGGATTCTGAAGAATATAGAAATGCAGCAGTGCGAATTGCTGAAAATGTACAGACTTGGATTGACCATGATCTGGAAAGGTTACATCACAATGAAATCTGGGCGATGTGTGGTGGAACAGCCATGTGGGGAGTCCTTCGTGCTCTCGGTAAAAATGATTCGGCAGCAACCGCAAATTGGGCTAATGCAAGACTTGAGGAAATGGACGTAATTGCAGGCGCAGGACAGTGGAACAACTCCTGGAACATCTGGTACGCGCATGCTTGGCATGAAGCTTTTATGCTCACTGGATCAGAAGACTATCGCGATAATGCCATCTTCATTGTTGATAGTCTGCTGGCTCAGGATTACGACGAGGACGGAGGAATTCCCGCCACCATCGGTGATCCACTCGATGAAGATCAATCCTGGGTTACTGCTTACACTGGCTGGATGGGTCTCAGCAATCTGTTCGTGGAGTTACCACAGGTGAATGCAGGGATAATCGATCTAATCAGTCCCGATATCACTCGACCCTACTCAGTTAATGATATACACAGTTTCACGTTCCGATTGGAAAACGCTGGCATTACAGAAGATATAAACATCCCGGTCAGCATCAGAGGTGCTTTCAACTTTGATGGAGAGATACAGGCTGAAGGCTGGCAACCAATTGAATGGCAACTCGAAGAACCTTGGCAACCACAGGAGTCTGGCGAAATTGAATTTATGGTTTTCACAGACCATCCTGAAGATGGTGACAGGACAAACGACTCACTTACCTTAACAATGGATATTCGTCCTGTGGCGGATTTGAATTTATCAACCCAAGATATTGACGGAAATCCTGTTCATACAACATTCTTTTTCTACAATCATGAGCTCGATCCTTCTGAAGTTTATCAGATGCTAGAGACAAATTCTGATAACGGTTCATCTGAATCCGAAATGATGGTTGGTGTCTATAGTGTGGCTATTGTGCCAGATTTTCCCTATCCTGCTCAGAGAATTGAAGAATACAACGTTACCGAGGGCAGGCAAAATCGGATTAACCGTCAGTATGAGCAACCACCGGTGCTTTTAGTTAACCGCGACACGGACAGCACTAATGCTGACTATTACAAAACAGAGCTCGAAGCTGAGCTGTTCCCCTACTATCATTGGCGTAGCGAGGACCTTGGAGTTGTATCGGATCATACCACAGATTTTGAGACCATCATATATTTCACCGGAGATAGACAGAATGAAACTATCCCACCTGAAGACCGCAATGAGTTAAGTGAAGCCTTGGCTGCGGGTCGAAATGTATTCGTGACCGGTCAATACATAGCGAATGATCTGCAGGATGATCCTTTCCTGTCCGAATTCCTGCATGCAACATTCCTCGATGATTCGATCGGAACACCTATGGTTGAAGGGATTGAAGGGGATGAGGTGTTAGGTGATATGTCCATGTTATTAATGGGAAACCGAGGTGCTAATAATCAGCGTGGTCGTGCAGGTATAGCTGTAGTTGAAGGAGGGATCTCGTGTGCAGTTTACCAGAACCGTCCAGATACGGCAGCTGCCGTCCGGTGGGAAGAAGAGAATGGTGCTAAGGGAATGTTCCTGGCTTTTGGATTTGAAGGTATTAGTGGCAGTGTTGGAAGCTCAAGAAACGAAATTATGGTTTCCGTTCTTGAATGGATGAATACTTCGCGTCAGGATGTTATCGAAAAAGGTATCTTCGTTTCACCTTTTTCCATGAACTTAATCAATGCTTATCCCAATCCGACAAATGGCGGTGTAAGATTTGATTTCAGCCATCCTGTAGGCTCTTCAGTAAATATTGAAGTAATTGACCTGCAGGGACGGAGAATTGCCATCTTCCCCGCTCAAACGATCTCAAATGGTATGTGGAATGGAACTGACTGGCTGGGATCACCAGTCTCAACTGGAAAATATTATATCAGACTGGTCGAACCGAACTCAAATCAAGTTATTGGCAGCACTTCAGTTCTGATGATACGATGATTTAAAAGCCTGAGCTGGGATTCCAGAATCCGAGGAAACCCTGACAGGCAAGGGTAATTATTGTGCCGGCTATGCTAACTCCGAGGGATATGGCAATCATTGCCGGTACAAACCTGATACCGAAAAGATAGGCGGCAACTGATCCCGTCCATGCTCCTGTAACTGGCAGGGGAATCGACACGAACAGCATAAGCCCAATAAACCGGAAACGTTCGACAATCTTTCCTCTCCGTCTTGTTCTCGCGAATAGCCAATCAAAGAATCTGTCCATTTTTTTCCATCTTCGCAGGAAGTGCTGTGCTGGATCGAGTAAGATAAGAATCACCGGAACAGGCAGTAAATTGCCGATAATACTCCAGATAAGTGCCGTACTCCAATTTAAATGAAGAGCAAATGTCGCATATGGAATTGAAAACCTGAGCTCTGTCACCGGAAGTGCAGCAAGACATGCCGTTACGATCTCCGGACTGGCGCTGAGTCCTGAAACTACCTGTGCTATCCTGTCTTTCATATTACCAGCCATCCTCACCGATCAGTGGAACGAATATGCAGCGACAATTGTCAACCGACTCCATCTGACCAGCCTTAGTTTTTGAAATTACTTTAAGATCCTGCAAGTGCCTCTCCCCTACTGGCACGACCATTTTTCCACCTGTCACAAGCTGCTGAAAAAGTATTTCCGGAATTTTTGGAGCAGCAGCAGTAACTATTATTCTATCGAATGGGCTCTTGTGTGTCCAACCAACCGTACCATCTCCAACTTTGAAATGGATATTATTATAACCCAATCTATCCAAACACTCCTCAGCGACTATCGAAAGACTTTCATATCGCTCAATTGTCCAAACTTCTGATCCCAACTCGGCGAGAATCGCTGTTTGATAGCCAGACCCAGTCCCAATTTCAAGAATTTTCTCACTGCCGGTCAATTCCAACAATTCAGTCATCAAAGCAACAATGTATGGCTGCGAAATGGTTTGCCCATCTCCGATTCCAAGCGGTCTGTCATCATAAGCGGAACCTTTATCCTTTGGCAACACAAACAGATGACGCTCAATTTTGTTCATGGCATCTAATACAATGTCAGACGAAACATCTCGAGCACAGATTTGGTGCTTGATCATAATTTCGCGTCGATTCCTGAATAACTCGTCTGTTAGATTTGTCAAGAGAATATATCCTTGAAAACTACCCGGAGAAATCTGAACGTGTCTCTAACTCGATTCATGGAGCTGGGTGCGCCTGAATAAATCGTCGGAACCGGAAGCCAGCCAAATCGAGCTTTTTTATTTGCCCACTGAAGCAGACACTCTGTCTCAAAATCGTAGTTATTGCTTTTCAGGTTACGTACATCAATAAAACTGCCTCGAATGAGTCGATAACCACACTGAGCGTCTTTGATCGAGACACCTGTCACAATCGAAAGCAATTTGCTTGTAGAATAGTTAGAGAATCTTCTGTCCCAGGGCATCCCGCCATGTCTTCTGCGTTCGCCAATTATAATATCCTCAATATCCTCTGTAGCTCGACTGATGAATGCCTGCAAAATTTCAGGATCATGCTGTCCATCACCATCCATCGTGATGACCCATTGAGGCTTACGTTCAATAATGTAACCAATCCCCGTTTTCAAGGCAAATCCTTTTCCCATATTATTTGGATTTGACAAGATTACAACGTTGTGTTGGCGAGCGATGTCTACCGTGCCATCTTCCGACCCATCATCAACGACGACAATATTGTGTTCTGGGATATATTGCTTTGTCTTTTGAAGGACATTGCCCAGGTAATCCCCAACATTGTAAGAGGGGATGATAATCCACACATCAGGTGAGTTTAGTTTTTTATCTGTTGCCAATTTACTTGCCCATCAAACCGAGAGGATAGAGAGTTAAGACCGGGAGGTAGGTGATAAGAATCAATATTATTATCTGGATTGCCAGAAATGGGATTGTAGACCTGTACACCTGCAAGACCGGGCGTTTGAACCTGAAGCTGGATATAAACAGATTAAGCCCCACCGGTGGTGTACTGTAGCCGATTTCGAGATTGGCGAGGAAAATAATCCCGAGATGAACCGGGTCGATTCCAAATTCGAGTGCAACTGGTAAAACTAATGGAACAACAACCACGAGTGCCGAAAAAACGTCCATAAGGCAGCCAATAATAAGCAAAAATACATTAAGCATCAGTAAAAATCCGATGCGAGTAGAGACAATTGACTGAATCCACTCTACCATTGTTGAGGGTACATCAACAAATACGAGATAGTTCGTCAGAGCTAAGGCGGAACCTAGAATTAATAAAATACCACCAATTAGAATGCTACTCTCCCGCAGTATTCCTGGAAGGTCTTTGAGCGGATGGATATCTCGAATAATAAAACATTCCACAATAATTAGATATATTACTGTGGCGATCGCCGCTTCAGTTGCCGTGAAAAATCCACTGTAAATCCCTCCAATCACAACTATCGGCAGAGGGAGTTCCCAAATAGCTTCCCTTATTGCCGGGATAATCGGCTCCCGTTGTTTTGTTTTTTCGGATTTAAGTTTAAATCCATGTTTCATGCTGTAAAGGGATAATCCGGTTACCATCAATATCCCCGGTACAATCCCAGCGATGAACATTTTATCAACAGGTGTTTCAGCGATGACTGCATAGATAATAAGTGGTAAACTCGGTGGAAACAGCAGCCCTACACTTCCCGAAACTGTCAGTAATCCCAGCGAAAAATTTTCTTTGAATCCCGCTTTTAGAAGTGCTGGAAGCAGCAATCCACCCATGGCGACAATTGTGATTCCCGATGCACCGGAAAAGGCCGTAAACAATGCCATAGTCGAAAGAGCGACAACTGCCAATCCTCCTGGCAACCAGCCTAACAGAGCCTGTGCGAACTTTACGAGGCGGTCAGATGCCTTACTTTTTGCAAGTAAATATCCGGCAACGGTGAAAAGTGGAATTGCAACAAGAGTAGGATTTTCTGCGAGCCGGATAAGTTCAGCAAAGTATATGCTTAAGTTAATGTCTTCGGAAAAGAAGCCAGCAAGAGCGAGCATAGACAGGACTATAAACAGCGGTAGGCCTATCATTGCAATAAAAAATAATCCTGTTAGGAAGATACTCAAGTCAGTTTTTCCTCAGAGTTGTCCTCTTTTTCAGGGAAGATAACCGAGCTCAGGAAGAATATGCCCATTAGGAAAAAACAGATAGGCATCGCCAACTCAATATACCACTGTGGAATCCCGATACCAAAAAAGAAATTTCGCAGTAAGGTACCGGATTCTCGTTCTGAAATAATAAAAGAAATTGATAAATATCCCAGGAAAAAAGTGCAACCTGTCGCGAGAATACTCATCACCAGATGCAATATCTTTTTTATTCGAGGATTGCCAAAATGATCAAGGAGGTCAATCCGAATGTGCCTGTTTTCTGAAGCTGCAAGAACTCCTCCCAGAAGACCGGTAAGTAGAACCATTTGACGTAATTGAATATCCGCCCATGATATACCTGTCGAGAAAAACCATCTTAGTAAAAGTTGGGTAGCAGCAAGTATTATCATCCACGACAGGACTGCCGAGGCGAGATAACCGACGATTTTTCGAATAATACTGAGCATTATTAAAGTATAATCAAGGATTTGACGTGCTGGAGTCAGGCTGGCTGCGATAGCGAAAGAGTAAATTTTGAAGATTCGCCAGTAATTCTGGCGGGAAAAGATCACCTGAAAGTTTTTCATGTACCTGTAAACTGATCTTCATCATCTCGGCACGTTGTTCTTCATTTGAGGGTACTTGAGTTACACCCCGTTTAAGCATAACATCATATGCTTCGATATTTTCCCGACGCGATCTTTCTACCAGTGTTTTCAAATGTTTTGACGCGACATCCTTCACAAGTGCCTTATTCTCAATTGATAATTTATCAAATGACTTTTTAGTTATTAAAACAGCTCCATTAGAATGCGTAAATGGCACATCAGAGATGAAATCCACATGTGTGAACCATTGCAATGCCAGTGCTGCAAGTGGGGAGCTGTAAGCAGCATTTATGAGTCCGGTTTGCAGCGACAACAACACATCTGTGACAGACAGAGGTACAGGCGATTTGCCAAGTGCTTCAAAAAATGCGTGTGCCAGAGGATCACCCTGCCAGGTCCAGACCTTCGTATCTGCAAGATCAGTAGGCGTTGTTATCGGCTTATCCGAAAAGAAATAAACCCATCCGACATCTACCCAACCGAGAAGCACAAATCCTTTTTCTAATAGATTTGAATTGAAATACTCAAAGAGTTCCTTGTTTACAAAGTCAACTTCAGCATCATTGTTAAACAAATGGGGTAACTCAAGTATTCGGAACTCAGATAACACTTCCCCAAGTCCAAACCCGGTAAAGCCAGCAGATTGTATCTGTCCCAATCTCATTTTTCGAACTATATCTTTTTCATCACCCATTGACATATTAGGGTAGTACTTGAAGACAACCTCTCCCCCGCTCTTTTCCTTTACCTCATCGCCGATAGCTCGCATTACATCCATCCATGCAGAGCCATCCGGAGCAACTGTCGCAAATCGAATTGTTGTTTTTGCTTTCAGGTCATTAAATGATGAAATAGAAAAAAAACAGCCCAAAAATAGTATTAAAATAATACTTCTTCTAAAACAATTCATCAACATGCTCCATGAGTTTCACTGATTTCTGTTGTGTCACCCTATTTATGAGAATTAAATCATCCGGTTCGTTTTCAGGTAAATTCAAAATATCTTCAAGAGTTTCTAAAAAAAGATCGCGGTTCAAAGTCTGCGTTGCGAAATATTTTGCATACAAATATTTACCATATATAAAATGCTGCCCATCCTTCTCCAGAGCACTTTCGAAATACTCCTTTGATTTAACTGCGCTTCCACCAAGCATTGGAGGCAGACTGGCATAATATGCCCCAAAAAACCATAATGGTCCGGAATAGAAAAAATGCGGATCTCTGTCTAAAACCCACTGCATCATTTCTTTTGCAATCGGGATATTTGCCATAGATGATGGTGTTTTTTGAATATTAATTGAAGCAAACCACGCATTTGAAGTCCAATAAACTGCTGGCAAATCGTTCTCCCTGAGGGATGGAAGAATAGACTTGAATTGTCGGTAGTTAAGATCCTGACTGAGAAATCGTTCATCTCTGGCAGCGAGAATCCGAAATCCAAAATTACGAGCTCTCTGATAAATTTTTACAGCTCTTTTGGGATGTTCATCTTCAAGAAATAGGAGAGCATATCCTGTATAGCCCTGTAGTGCTTTCATAAGTAAATCCGAATCATCCGGTCTCAATTCGAGCAGTCCTTCAAGGATCTTCAAATCTGCTTCCATTGCCGTTTTCGCTAAATCGGGATCGGGTTCAGACATCAGTGATAAAAAAGCTCCATCAATCAAAGGTCGAGTTGCCCATACTGTCAATGAAGATCTAAGTGAACATCCATTGATGAGTGGAAACAAAACACAGAGAAGCAGTGTAAAGACAATCCTCTGCTTGCCATCCAAATTTATGTAGCCCCAATTAGACATATTGCATTTCATTGCATCATAAAAAAGGATTAAATGTTTTTTCCAGCTCAATTGTGCTGTCCGGTCCGTGTCCAGGGTGGATTATCGTATCCCCGGGGTAAGTCATCAGTTTAGTTTTTATCTCTCTTATTTGTGTGGAATAGTTCTTTTCGTTGCTTGTTCCACCAACAGATCCGGCAAACAAAGAATCACCGGTAAACAAGTGTCCATCAAGGTATACAACTGCCATATCATCGGTGTGACCAGGGATTCTGTGGAAAATCCCAGAAACAAACCCTAATGTGAAAACATCACCGTCTTTGATGGATTTTCCCCGGCTGTCATCGGAGAATACCTGGATATCAGGATACCTCGAAATTACGGATTCAATCTTGCCGATGTGATCGTAATGAGCATGAGTGATGAATAGTGACTCAACATCAAGATTGTTAATTTCGATGTACTCCTCCATGCGTGAGTCAAATCCACCAACGTCAATAATCAAAGTTTTCCGAGAGGATTTACAACTGATGATAAAAGAATTGACTTCTTCGATCTCAGGGAAATTAAATCTCATTATTTGAAGATGTTTATTGATCATATTGTCATTTACCCATTATTGATAGTCTAGTGCGGTCCCAAATTGCTTTATCTTTGGACGACCCATAGAGATTCGCACCGATTAGTGAAGCTGTTCTGAAAATAGTCCGGGTGATCTCAGTATTGCTGAGATCGGCATCATCAAGATTTGCAGCATTAAATCTTACATAATACAAGTCCGCTCCCGAAAACGAGGAATTCCTGCCCGATATTCCACAGAGGTTTGCCCGTTGAAAATTTGATTTTGAGGCATCAACCTGTGTCATAGTTGCGCCACCAAGAACAGCAAATCTGAAATCAGAATATTTCATAGTTGAATTGCTCAGATCAATATGAGGAGCAAACCAGTCAATGCATCGCGTGTTGTCTAAACTAGATTTCGATAGATTGCTCCCCTGCCAGTCGCTGGCAGTCAGTATGGACCGCTCGAGGTTCGCCTGAGGGAGATAGGCATATCTAAAACAAGAATTGTTGAAATTTGTGTTAGCTGCAATCAACTTTGTTCCTGAAATGCCATAGCTTGATGTCTCCGATAAATCAGAATCTGAAAAGTCAGCGTTATTTGCGAAACACTTGCGCAGGACAGAGCCTCTTAGATTTGACGAGCGAACAGTAGATGTATCAAAACAAACTCCCGTAAAATCGCAGCCCTGTGCCTTTAATCCTGTAAGATTGAGCCCGGACAGATCGCACTCGGTAAAATTGCTCCCGGCTTGAATCAATGTTTGTGAAATTGATTTAACAAGTTTCTCGCGCCAGGCGGCAATATCTGTAAGGTGCTGCCAACAAGTGTCAGCTCCCCAAATTGAAGATTGCCTGCATTGTTGATTACTACATGGTTTCAAAACATTTTCCTCAACTGGAAGGTCTGTTACGTTTAACTGAATAATTGTTGTTTTCGTTCCGCGAATTGATCTTTGCCACATGCAAATTGCATCAATCCCGGGCAAGCGTCTCTGGCAAGTTCGATCATTTTATGGGCGATGTTTCGGATATCCCACTGGGCGTATTCATCTTCACGCAATCTGGAAAAATGAGTCAATTCTCGTGCATTTGCCTGAAAGATCACCCGGCGCCGATGTGCATTGGTTAATACGTAGCTCGCAGCAGCTGTTTCTTTTGGCTTTAATTTCTCGATAAGCTTCTTGTACATTTCTGTCGCTCGATTCATTGCCTCATTGAACAGCACACTGCCATTGGCATCTTTTATATTCGGAGGTTCTGTGCAGCCAAGTTCAACGTCATAATCCTGAGTGATCAGGCTGGCTATGCGGTGCCTCTTTAGCTGCGCAAATGCTGAAGCACTTAATGTGATGCTGAATGTGAAGGATCCTAATTCGAGGTCACGTCTCACAGAATCAAAGCTGTGTAAGTAGGTATGTGAATTTGCAATCAACTGCTGTGTTTCAATATGACTCAACTTATCGACTGCTCTTTTAGCCTGAGAGAAGGAGTATTTTCCTGACTGGAAGAGTATTGAGGCGAGCGCAATACTCTCGCCATCGGTTGGTGATGAAATCAACTCAACTTCTGCGGTGGAATTAATTTCTATGACAGGGATTAAGTCGTATGCGGATCTTGCCATTTCGCGATCAGCGAGATCTATTCCCGAGTCAGCTTCAACATATCTAATCAAAGATGGAACAATACTACGGACTTCCTCATGAATCTGACTGCCCATTAGCCTGACTTCGCTTAAATGAGATTGATTGAAACTACGTACCATTTGTTCTGCAGTACGGGCGTTAATTGTAACACCGACCTGCCCACGGCAAGCTAAGGGCAACACGTACCGAGCATCCTCGCGAGCTTTGACATCCCTTTCACTCTCAGGAATTTCAGAGTGGAACTTCGTTAGTATCTCAATTAAATCAGCATAACATTTGAATTGAGCCTGACAAACTTCTGAAAACTCCCATTCAAGCCCGGTCTTAAGGATTTCGTCAGGTACGAAAAAGTCACCTGACATCGGTATGTATCTTTGTGATGCCTCTGTATAGGATGCAAGTCTATGCGCTTCAAGAGCTTCAAGTACGAGTCTGGAGGCTCCGGTGATGTCCAGATTGAAAACAGCGTGCTCAGCAATTGAAGAGTGCCCCAATTCAAAAACAATCGTTTCATTACTTCTTCGAGCTCTATTGACAGATGCTCGAGCGTCTCGCCGCAATTCACGAATGCCTTTGCTGCTTCTGCTGATTCGGGCGTACGCAGCTGATAATGTCTCCGGAGTTATCGGTTCTTCTGCTAATTTCTGAAGTAATTCAGTGATACGTTTTGATCCGGGGGTACCGTGGGAGTGTTCGTCGATAATTTGTCGAATTAAATCGACAAGTTGAGTATCGACATTAAAACCGGCCAGATGGACATGCATATTATTTTTGCCTCGTCTCGGTTGAGGGGTGAACAAACTTCAATCCTATTCTGAACAAAGTAATCACCCAATCAGGCTGAGGCAATACCTATGGAAAATTAATATCAAACATAAATAGACTGCCCCTAATTTATCCTTCCATCACCTTGCTGATTTAGCTTAATAATCCTATATTGCACACATGAAAACTACAACGCATATTTTTAAAACACTCATGTTTTTTCTGGTGATGACAGTTAATGGATGTCTTGAACACACTTATCAAATAACTGTTCTCCCTGAAGATAACATTGAGATCCAGTATTCAGCTCGTGGTGATAGGATGGATCTGGAAGATGGGTTTGATCTATTCCCTGATTCTTTACAATGGGGATTGGTGCGAACCGTAGAGGAAAATGAAGATGAAACTGTTCACATCCTGACAGGAACTCAAAACTTCACTGGTCTCTTGGAGTTAGAGGAGCTGATGAACTGGTGGACCATATCTCAAGACACTGTAAAGGTACGGCGAGGTTTTAGTTTACACCGTGAGTCCAGCTTGTTTGGGGAATCGATAGTATTCATCGCAGTTTTTCAATCCAGAAACTTTGATGATCGGTATGGTGATATCTGGGAGTTTGTCCCGGAAGAATGTCGGATTCTCGAGGATGATGATTTGAAAGGTACCCTCGCTTCAGAAGAGGTAGATTTGCTTGAAGAGAAGTTCTCTCTTGGTGTTCTTCAATGGAATCTTGCACGATATGAAAAGAGATTTTTAGAAGCCTGGCAATTGCTGAAGATTCGCGATAAATCAATTTTGGATACCTCTGAAACAACTTTCTCTATCGTTAGAGCTGGTTGGAGTGATGATGTTCGGTTGTATGTCAACGAATTAGATGTCGATGACCCGAACACAATGAATTTGGAGTGGTGGGAGGATCTTCGTCCGATTTTTCTTGGAAGATTGGTTGATATTGCCGGGATTAGTTCTGCCGACTTAATTTCAAGAATTGCAAAAGATCTCGAAATTGAATATCAGGTTTCAAAAGATATTGATGATGATAACTTCAAAGTGAAACTTTCCCTTCCCGGCCGAATTACCGACTCAAATGGTGAGAGTACCGAGGATGGATTTATCACATGGGAAATCCCCGGTGAAGAATTAAAAAATGCAGATTACCTCATTCACGCAAAGGGATTTGAATTTAATTTTCTTAGGATAAGTCTTGCTGCTTTTGTAAGTCTATTGATCCTGAGGTGGATAAAAATCTTGGTTTGGAAAAAGAAAAGAACACAACCGAATGAATAAATACGATACCTTCGCTAAAACCGCTGTAGAATTGGCAGATATTGGTGGTAATGTTCTACTGAAGTATTTCAAGAATATTAATGAGAAAACGGTCGAATCCAAGGGCATTGGCGATTGGGTGAGTGAGGCAGACAGGGCTTCTGAGGATGCTATTGTCGATCATATCTCTCGCGAGATGCCCACACACGATATATTGACTGAAGAACGGGCTCAGATTGTCAGAAGTGAACATAGTGAATTCAGATGGATTATTGATCCGCTTGACGGCACAACTAATTTCCTGCGCGGTTTCCCAATTTGGGCTGTTTCTGTTGCGCTCGAGCAGAGAATATCCAAACAGAACCGATGGGGTACAATAGTAGCGGGAGCAGTAAACGTCCCGATTCTAAGTGAGATATTCCATGCTGCAAAAGGATCTGGGGCATTTCGAAATGGAGTTCAGATCAGCGTGAGCCCGGAACGCCCAATTAATGAATGTTTGTTTGGAACAGGGTTCCCTTTTCGCACTCGTCATTTAGTATCAGAGTATTCAAGATTACTCGCTGAGATATTGGAAAAAAGCGCTGATGTTCGTCGACCCGGAGCGGCCGCGGTGGATTTATGCTATGTGGCAGCGGGTGTATTGGATGGTTTTTGGGAGTTGGATTTGGCTCCGTGGGATACGGCAGCTGGCTCACTTATTATTAAGGAAGCTGGAGGTATTGTACGAAATTTCCAAGGTGGTGATGATTTCTTGACAACTGGAGATATTGTTGCAGGCAGCCCTTCAAATTACACAGAGCTGCTTGAAACGGTGAGGCGTCATTTCCCTCAGGCGAGAGACGTTGATAAATCAATCCGTTGAATAATCATTTGATTTTTTTTAAGACTTAATATCGTTGTTATTATTTGTATCTGCACTGTTTACAGATTCATCTTCACGGAGCCCGGATTTAAATTCACGAATTCCGGTACCAAATCCTTTCATAAGCTCAGGAATTCTCTTTGCTCCGAAAAGTATGAGGACAATCACGACAATTAGTCCAATTTCAACTGGTCCAAAATGCATTTCTTTTCTCGTTTTGTTTATTCTAAGAGAGCATAGCTGATAGCTTCAGCTCTAAACTCGTCTTTAGATAATTGAAGTCAATCGGTTTTGTGATGTAATCCACAGCGCCTGACTTCAGAGCTTGCCGACCTGTATTTTCGTCCTTGGAAGCAGTTACCATGATTACACCGGCACCAGCATCATACTGAGTAATCTGCTTTAATATCTCGAGTCCATCCATCTCCGCCATCTTGACATCGAGAAGGATTATATGTGGTCTTGCTCGTCGGACGAATTCCAATGCATCTGTTCCATTGTCGGCATAGAATACTTCGTATCCCTGGTCAATCAAAAACTCGTTCAGAAATTCTCCAATCTCAGGTTCATCGTCGACAATCAGAACTCGGATTTGAATTGAACTTGGGTTTAGGTTCATCAATTACCTCTTTGCTTCAACTATAGACAATTTAACCGTCATAACGAGAAAAGTCAATAATGAATGTTACTCAAGACCGACTGAGTTTTCCCGTATCCCCTCTTTTTCATCAACGAACCAAAGAACAATTCCGCCAATGAGAAAGAATGCACCAATTGATAGTATTGCTTTTTGTACTCCCCCGGTCAGCATTATTACCGTCCCATACACCAACGGACCTAATACACTGGCAAATCTCCCGCTGACGGCATAAAACCCAAAAAACTCTGCGGAACGGTCTTTAGGTGTGAAGGCAGCCTGCATTGCTCGACTTACAGTCTGGCTCCCTCCCATTACAAATCCCGTTAAAATGCCTATAATAAGAAAATCCTGTCGTGCATCAAATAGCCACCCAATCTTGTACGCCCAGGCAACTATTACAAGCCAAACTGATAGAGAAATAAGTAACGTCCTTTTATTGCCAATCTTATCAGAGATCCAACCGATCAGTAAAGATCCGACAAAACCAGTCGCTTGAATAATGATAAAGAATGTAATCAATTCCTTAGTCTCGAGCCCCACAACCTGGGCTCCGAATATCGAAGCCATAATAATGATGGTTTCAATCCCGTCGTTGAAAATAAGGTAAGCAATCAAAAATCTGACGAGTTGTTTATACTTCCTAATCTCTCGAATTGTATTTCCAATTCTCTCCCAGCCAACTCTCGTCAACTTCCTTAACGACAAGACCGGATTGACGACAGGTTTGTCTTTTAGCCAAATCATCGTTGGTATAGCAAATACTCCCCACCAGATGCCAGCTACAATCATGCAATCACCAACGGTGAAGTATCCTTCCGGGAAACCGAGTAATTGAGGGTTTTTCAACATTATGAGATTTAGTAGAAGGCACAATCCACCACCTAAGTAGCCCAATCCCCAGGATAAACCAGATATCATCCCAAATGATTTTCTTGAGGAAACATCCAATAGGAAAGCATTGTAGAAAACGTTTCCACCTGCAAATCCAAGGTTTGCAAGGATAAAGAAGAAGGATGCAAACAGTATGTCGCCTGAGTTTGCAAATGAAAGGCAAATAGTACCAGCGACACCGAGGTAACAATAGACAAGTAACATCCTTTTACGCCGATGTGCCTGATCAGCCATTGCTCCCAGCAACGGTGATGTTATAGCAACGATGGCAGTAGAAAATGCCACGAGATATGACCAGAGAACTGCACCCTCGAAATGGAGTTTGAAAAGAGGTGTATTTATTTCAATACCCTCTTTACCTCCTGCGATTACCTCCGCGTAGTATTGGTTGAATATTACAGCAAGGACGATTGTGGCGAATGACGAGTTGGCAAAATCATAGAGAATCCAACCAAGTGTTGACCGGTTTTTAATGATCATGGTGCCCTGAGAAAATCCCCGGTATTCTGTGGTACCGGGGATTTAAAATTGTAAAGATGAATTCTCAATGGAATTAGTTGTAGGGTGAGGGAGGCGGGACTCGAACCCGCGACCATCGGCTTAAAAGGCCGGTGCTCTACCTGCTGAGCTACTCCCCCTATGTATAATTGTCTCATTTCGGTCTTTGCCGACAGAGATTATTTCAACTGGTGTTTCCGTCAATTCTTCAATACGATTTATGTATGCTTGTGCATTTTTAGGTAAATCTATAAAATGCTTAATATGAGAAATGGGTTCCATCCATCCGGGGTGTTCCTCATAAATCGGCGTACAGTTCTCGATGCATTGCAAATCAGCGGGAAAATGTTCACATCTTCTTCCCTTGTGTTCATATGCAACACAAATACTAAGAGTCTCAAAGTTCGATAAAACATCGAGCTTTGTAAGTGCCCAGGAGCCAACCCCATTGACTCGAGTAGCAAATCTTGCTATTACTGCATCAAACCATCCACATCGACGTGCGCGTCCGGTGGTTGCACCATACTCGTCTCCAGCCTGGCGCATTTTTTCCTCAAGTTCAGGTCCAAACTCCGTTGGGAAAGGACCCATTCCAACACGAGTCGTGTAGGCTTTTACAACGCCAAGAACACGGTCAATAAGTGTCGGTCCAATTCCCAGACCGGTGATTGCACCACCTGCAGTGGAATTTGAGGAGGTTACATAAGGGTAAGTTCCCCAATCAATATCGAGAAGAGTGCCTTGAGCACCTTCGCAAAGTACATTCTTACCACCCTTAATCGCATCGTTTAGATAAATCGACGTATCAAGGATGTATGGTGTTATCCGATCGTAAAAATCAAGATAATAGTTTATAATCTCTTCTAGGTCAAGCTTTTGTTCACCATGCAACTTAGTGATTTGCAAATTGCTTTCTGATACGGCGGACTTTAGCTTTTCTAAGAAGATATCTTTATCAAGCAGGTCTACAATTCTGATTCCAATCCGCTTGTACTTATCTGTATATGCAGGACCTATGCCCCGTCCGGTCACGCCAATTGCTTTATTGCCAAGTGCCTTTTCATTTAGACCATCTAAAATCTTATGATAAGGCATTATCAAATGAGCTCTGTGACTGACAAACAGACGGTCTTTTACGCTCACATTTGCTACTTTCAGCTCTTCAATTTCAGTTAGCAATTGAGTTGGATCAATTACCATCCCGCTGCCGAGGATACATGCACAATCCGGATTCAAAATTCCAGAGGGGATTAAATGTAAAACGTCTACTCTACCATTGTGTACAACAGTATGACCAGCATTTGCTCCGCCTTGATAACGAGCGACGACATCTGCATTCTGGCTGAGTAGATCTACGATCTTACCCTTACCCTCATCTCCCCACTGCGAACCTAAAACAACGGTTACCGGCATATTTACCTCATGGCAATGCGAACGACCTAAGACTTTTTCTTCTTACTTCCTGCTACCTTACCTGTGCGTTCAGCCCATTCAACCAGAATGGGACTTGCAATATATATCGATGAGTAAGTTCCGACAATGATACCCACAAGTAGCGCAACCGCGAAGCTGTGCAGCACCTCACCTCCACTGAAGAACAGAACCAGAACGACGATCAGTGTCGTTAATGAGGTGACTATTGTTCGTGACAGGTTGTCATTAATAGATCTATTAATAACCTTGCCATAATTAGCGTCTTTGTATTTCTTAATATTCTCACGTATCCTGTCAAAGACGACAATTGTATCGTTTAGTGAATAACCGACCAAGGTTAAAAATGCACCGATAACAGTCAAGGATATCTCAAGATTCAGTATACTGAATATACCGAGCGTGATCAGCACGTCATGGAAAAGAGCGATTACAGCGGCTATACCAAAGAGAAGTTCAAATCTCCACCACAGGTATATGACAATCAGCAACAACGCTACTAGAACTGCAAATATCGCATCGCGACGTAGCTCTCCACCAATTTTCGGCCCAACGCGGTCAATACTTCTTACATTTATTTCGTAACCTGGAAAATCGGTTGCGAGTGCCCTCAGCAATTTGCTGGCTGAATCGCGCCCCTCACCTGTAAGTAGAATGACTGCATCACCATCCAAAGTTTCACCTTCTAATATCTTTGGATTATCAACCGATGCGGTTTTAAGAGCTGTCAACAGATCTTTTGAAGGGATCATCGTTTCAACAGCGATGAAACTGAGTCCTTGAGTTGCCTCGAATACCGATGGGGTAAGTCTGTGCTCAGGTATAACCCTCCAGTCTTTACTCTCAACGTTTGTTTCAAGACTGTTACGAATTATCGCCTCTGGAGGCTTAAATCTACCTTCTTCCTTGATCTGAACAATAATATTTTCACCCTGAGCAGAACGTGTCATTTTGACTTCGCTGTTCCCGAGGTTAATCTTGTTCAGGGTTCCTCTCACCAGGTCTTCCGTAACTGCTGGCTTACCTTCAGGTTCATTTACTCTGAGTTCAATCTTCAACCCACCCTTAAAGTCAATAGAGTAGTTTGGTCCGCCATGCAATATCAGGGATACAAGACCAACCAGAATCACGATGCCTGAAAAAGTCATCCAAACATGACGTTTGCCTTGAAAATCTATACTTGTCTTTCCCAAAAATCTAATCATTACCTTGTCCCCGTCATCAGATGCTGAGCCGCTTCAGTGTTTTGCGGCTTATTATGTAATCGAAGATTAACCGAGTAACTACAATAGCAGTAAACAAACTTGCTGCTATACCAATTGACAACGTGACCGCGAAACCTTTAATTGGTCCTGAACCAAAGTTGAGCAGTACCAGAGCTGCGATCATTGTAGTTACATTCGCATCCAAAATCGTTGTGAATGCTCTCGAATATCCGGCATCTACAGCATGCCAGACTGACTTTCCGGTTTCAAGTTCTTCCCGAATTCTCTCAAAGATAAGAACATTTGCATCTACAGCCATACCGATAGTCAGGATGATACCAGCAATACCAGGCAAAGATAGTGTCGCACCCATTCCCATTGCACCGAAGAATGACAGCCCTGCAAAAATCAGGATGATATTCAACAGTAAGGCGACGTTCGCAACGATTCCTGATAAGCCATAGTAAATAATCATGAAAATGAGGACTATAACCAGCCCAACGACTGCGGAAGTAGTACCTTTTCGAATAGAATCGTGTCCAAGACTTGGGCCAACGGTTCTTTCCTCTTCAATGATTACACTTGTCGGCAGTGCACCGGCTCGCAGTACAATTGCAATGTCATTTGCTTCATCAACGCTGCCAGATCCTTCAATAATTGCTCGACCATTGGGGATCTTTGATCTTATGGCAGGTGCCATATAAACTTTGTCATCAAGAACGATTGCAAGTCGTTTACCAATGTTCGCGCCTGTTACGCGAGAGAATTTTCTTGAGCCTGCTCGGTTCAGAGTCAAAGATACAATTGATTGACCAGCTGTTCCTGGGTTATTGTAACCCTGTGAAATGTCTACAGAGGCATCTTCAAGTCCTGAACCGGTTAATTCCGGGTTAGACTTGACAATATAGAGGAGATAATACTCTTCGCCACTTCCAACAACTTCCGGTTTTGCCGACCAGATAAACTGAACGTCCCTGGAAATAATTTTGGAAACCTCAGGATCGGATAGTATTGCTCGAACGGGATTCATGTTTTCAGCGGAAACCGCGTAATCCCCGCGGAAGTTGCTTAATAATGCAGTAAACTCACCGAGTTCACTGTCGAAAGCAATCTCTTCAGCATCAGAGGCAGTATCCTTCTGACTGGAATCCCTGCCGACTTCAGCAGACATGTCAAATGCATCATCGGATTTGGCTTCAGCTGCTTCTCCAGCATCGGTCGTTTCAACTACAGCTTCATTGTCAGCCATAACAGTTTTATCAGCACCTTCAGCGTCATCTACGATCTCAAAAGTACCATCCGTGGATGTATTGAGATCGGCGCGTTTCTTGAGGAAGTCATCAATTTCCTGTCTGATTTCCTGGGATTTCTCCGGATCTACAAGGAGTTTGAATTCCAAAAGAGCGGTTCGACCAATAAGGTCACGGGCTCGAGAGGGATCTTGAACACCTGGCAGCTCGAGAATAATCCTTCTCGCACCTTGTTTCTGAATTGAAGGTTCGGATACACCGAATTGATCAATCCTGTTTCGCAAGATCTCAAGTGACCTGTCAATGGCATCATCTGCCTGGGTCGAGAGGGCATCAAGCACAGTCTTCGGAGATTCACCTGCTTCACCAAAATATTGGGACAGGTTTATTCCCGCTTCGTCAAAGACATCCATGACCACAGTGTTAAATTCAGCTGTAGGGTCACGGTTCAGGGTAGCTTCAATCTCTGCGAGAAGCTCGCTGAGTTTTGCATCCCTTTGTCTTGCTGCGTTATGTAAGAACTCAACTAAATCTACCTCGAGCACCAAATGCATCCCACCCTGAAGATCGAGACCACGCTTAATGGCCTTTTTTCTGTACTTCAGTGCTTTATCCTGAAGTGGACCCTGCAAGTTTAAAAGTCGCGCGGAGACAAGTGTCTTATCTTCAGGTTTGATGGTTTCAAGTTCTTCAAGTTTATCACGAAGAATTGACTGATCTTTGTAGATGTTTTCTATCACATAAGAATAGGAAACACCCATTTGTTCTGATATCCAAAGAGCATCTTCTTGCTCCTGAGTGCGCAATGCCTCGTACCGCAATGTTGGGTAGAGGAAATACGCAGCCGAGACAAGCACCAAAGCTACGACAATCAATCGAAAAGTAAGTTTTCTCTGTTTCATTCGGTTAATCCTGGATCATCTTTTTTCAGCCAAACACAAAATATACCTCTACGATTTGCAGAAGTCAATAAGTCTGTCGTCAATATTGGCATTATTCCTAAATCCATGCCTCAACATGGCGAAATATGTCATTAGGAGTTATCTCGCGCATACAGCGGAATTTTGTCCACAATGGACATTGTCTTCTCCCATGATTGGTGCAGGGACGACACCAAAGGTTTTTTGCCTCGATAATCTTTGCATTTTCAGTATCTGGTGCGAATCCGAATTTTGGCGATGTAGAACCGAATATAATTATTTGACGGCTGCCCATTGCTGTCGCAAGATGAGAAGGAGCCGAGTCACCAGCAATTAGAAATGCTGAGTCTCGGATTAGTGCAGCGGATTCCATCAGGGATAACTTGCCTGAAAGGTTAAATTCTTTGTTTATCTGGACATCATTACCGAGGAGTTGATCCTCTTTTCCACCGACAACAAGGGTATTAAGATTTGCCTTCTCCTGAAAGGTTGTCACAAGCTCCGCATAATAGTCCGCAGGCCATCGTTTAGTGAACCAGATGGATCCGGGAGCGATTACTGCATATTTGCCAGCATTCAAGCTTAGCTTCATGTGTATATCACTAACGGTTTGATTATCACTCTCAGATGGTACTAAATGAGGTAGACCGGAACATTCAATTATGCTAAGAGGATCTAATAGCCTTAGAT
>JABGPL010000036.1 GCA_018644935.1 Calditrichota bacterium
TGTTATCTTTGATGAAGTGGTGTAGGTGCCAATTCATTCAGCCTTTTCGTTTTAGCGAACCTCAAGGGCTTGATAAGCTTATTCTCGACCCGTTTGGGGATCTCCACCACGCGAATTTACTTCTAAATTTTAGGAGATCGAAAAATGAAATCACGAATTTGTCCTCAATGCATATCCGAAATGGATAAGATTAGCCACCCGGATATCACCATTGACCGATGTTCCAAATGTGGTGGTACATTTCTGGATAAAGGTGAGCTTAACGTGTTGTCAACTGGTATGGCTGGAGATATAGAGCATTTTTCTACACGAAAGGAAGTACTCTCCGATGATCACCCCTCCAGAAGTTGCCCGAATCCATCCTGTGCTGAAAAAACCATGAAAAAAGTTAACATCCTCGGTTGTACAGGTGTCATACTAGATTATTGCGACAATTGCGAAGGCTTCTTTGCTGATAAGGATGAAATCCAGCTATTGAACGAGGAGGAGTTTGTGTTTCTCACCAAAGGTAAATCAGCCGAAGAATTCAGAGAGTACATCAATGGGCATCTGGTCCGTTCTGACCGGATTTCAGATGTCATTGAGATTGCTACAGGAATTCATGGGGCAACAGTACCGCAGAATGTTAACTACATCCAAATATCTGTCTATTTCAAAACACCTCTTAAACTCGACTTGCGAATCTACTCGGAAAAGTTGATGCACAAATTCCTGAAAGTAATCGGATTTTTCAGAAAGCAGGATATCAAAACCGGGAATGAAAAGGTGGATTCTCTATTCATCATACAGGGAAACAACGAAGAGAATGTCAAATCGTTGCTTTCCAAACTTGATGTACAGGATCAACTAATCGAATTTCAACAAAGAAAATTTAGAATATTAAAGAAAAGAGGTGCGTTTGAAATTACGGATAAGAGGATAGTTTATACTGAAGGTCCTTATACTGGGGATGTGAAGTATGATGTTGCTGAGGATCGGGTTGGGGTGGTTGGTGGGATGTTGGGGTTGGTTAGGGTTTTTGAGACATAACATAAACTAGAAAATGAGTTTACATCCAATGCTAAACCTCATATTCCTCTTTGAGTTCTCTCGACAGGCCTACAGGATCGGGAAAAAGTGTAGATTCTCTAATACCCATTGTTCCTAAGTCGTACTTAATTTTTCCTGGGGCACTTCCAGATTCAATGATCAACTTTGCTATCATTGAATTGTTTTCCTGTTTAACCATTTCTTTAAATCCGTCCTCAATGTAACCATGTATAGTAAAGCAGCTTAGCTGTACCTGAATCCTAATATCAAATCTCATACTTAATTTGTTAAGCCAACCTGGATTCATAACCCAAACTACAGGTTTAATTCCTGATTTGGGATTTCTCACTGCAAAGAAAAGAGCAATTGGGGATACTTCCGTCCAATCCAATAATCGAGTTGGAGTACCATAGTGTTGCATCAAATGATACCAATCCCAGCTTTTTAGTCTTTTATTTTTAAAAGTATGTTCCCCTTCCTAAGAAAATCGGAAGTAAACATACTTTCAATTTTAGGTGTCCATATTCCTTTTCTCATTATACTTGGCACTAATGGGTAACTTTCATCTATAACGCCCCTAAACCATAAATATGGAAAAGGTGCTGGATTGGAACAGAACTTCTTTTCTCAGAATCATCTACAAACAATTCCAGTCGCAATTTATTTGTTGGAATAAGATACTGGCCTATGAAACTTTACAACAATGGTCAAATTTATTACACCACAAAATATTCCAATTGTAAATAATCCACAGTACAAGATACCGTTCTCCATAACCTCATATTATCTTTGTCAGATAGTATTTTTTGAATTATCTGATGCCGTAAGGATTGAAGATATTCAATCACAACAAAACCTGGTTTTCTTTTAGAATGAAGATAAGATACTTACGCTGGAGTCTACTGACAGTTGTTGTCGGGGCTTTAACCTGGATGGCACTGGGTAATGGTGAGCGGTCGTTTGAGGCTTATTGTCCGTTTGGGGGTATTGAGAGTCTCTATGGGCTATTCAGGGAGGGGCAGTTCACATGTGCGCTCGGACCATTGAATCTGTCGATGCTGGTTGCGATACTGGTCCTGACGCTGCTCGCTAAGAAAGCGTTTTGCAGCTGGGTTTGCCCGATAGGATTTCTTGGCGAATTGCTCTCAAAGATTGGAATAAAAATTGTTCCCGGGAAATTCCAGATTTCTGAGAGTGTAAATAGATGGTTCAAGTTGTTGCGCTACATCTCGCTTGCGGCGGTACTGTTTTTTACCTACAGAACCGGTGAGCTAATTCTACGCGGATATGATCCATTCTATGCGATTTTCTCCGGTATGGGGCATGGGACGCTTGGTAATGTCACGATTCTGGTTATGTCGCTAATTGCAATTGGTTCCTTGGTTATTCCAATGTTTTTCTGTCGCTACCTCTGCCCTCTTGGTGCTGCACTTGATCCATTTTCAAAATTGGGTTTGATCAAGATTTGCAGAAATGAAGAGACCTGCATTGAATGTGGTGAATGCCAGACGGCATGTCCACATGGTCTGGCACCTCAAGATACGATTTTTCTACGTGATAGCGATTGTACAAACTGCCTTGAGTGCGTTGAAGCATGCCCGGAGGAAGAGACGTTAAACCTGAAACTTAAGCTATAGATTCAAAATGAATATTTCTAAATACATTATCCCGGTTCTGGTATTATCGACGATGTTTGGAGGATATTTCCTACGGCATGCATTTACTCAACCCACAACATCAGCTATATTTGAAAGCAGTCAATCTGGTGGAAATTTAGAAGACAATTTGACATTGACCTGCAAGGTACAGGGCGTCAAGTGCAAAGGTACTGCAAATTTCTTCACAAAGCTCTATACTGATATAGCTGGCATTTCGACACTTGAAACAGTAGCCTCAGATCATAAGGCTGTTTTCACTTACAATCCAAAGGTTATCTCCCCTGATGATATCCGAGCTATCATGGAGAAGCCGATCAGGTTGAATAATGGTAGCACCAAACAAATTTTTACATGTTTAGAGATGAAATAGCATGTACTCTAATTGCTAATGAGAAATCAGATTACCCCCCGCGACGGCTCTGAAGAATTCAACCAACCTGCATCAGGTCAATCACTGAACAATGCATCAGTCTTATTCAAATTTGGTGAAAGTCCATCACCTGAAAAGAAGTCTATTATTCGAGTTACATCATCTAAGTTAAAGTTCACCGACAGGCTCGGATCATGGAAAGCTCGCTGGAATATCGGTCGGATGAGGTACACTGTTGAGCCGGGATTGTACTCCCTTGGAGATCCGACTGAAAAATCCCATGTATTTGTTTCTGCAAATTACAAGATGAGTTTCGACCGGCTTCGATCACAACTAAAAGGGCGAGATGGATGGATACTGGTTCTTGACACCAAGGGCATTAATGTGTGGTGTGCTGCCGGGAAAGGTACTTTCGGTACATTCGAGATTGTGAATCGAATGAGAATTGTCGGACTGCATGACATAGTTTCGCACCGAAAGTTGATTCTGCCTCAGCTTGGTGCTCCTGGTGTGTCGGCGCATGAAGTCAAACGTGCCACTGGTTTCACCGTAATATATGGACCAGTCAGGGCTGAAGATTTGCCCGAGTTTATTGACAATCGGCTCAAGGCTACATCTGAAATGAGGCAGGTTAAGTTCGAATTTGTGGACAGGATTGTACTGATCCCAACTGAGATTGTACTGGTTGGGAAATGGGCTTTATTGGCAATACTTGCTTTCTTCCTGCTCTCCGGATTGGGAGAAGGGATCTACTCAATAGATAGAGCACTATCTGATGGATTGTTCAACAATTTGATTCTGTTATATGTGCTTTTTTTCGGGGTTATTCTTACACCAGCACTTCTCCCCTATTTGTTCGGACGTGCTTTTTGGGTAAAAGGAGTCTGGCTTGGGATATTTTGCGTGATAGAAGCTGGATTTTTTTTCAAAACGCACCCGGATTTGTTTCCCGGTTGGCTGAGCTCAATTGCCTGGATTTTGATGGGTGTCGCTACAACGAGTTTTCTGGCGATGAATTTTACGGGTTCATCTACTTACACATCTATGTCGGGCGTTGTTAAAGAGATGAAAATAGCCCTCCCAGTCCAGTTATCTGCAGCAATTGCAGGTCTGTGTTTGTGGGTAGTTTCGAGATTTATTCATTAGGTTGAAATGTTAGCTCTACAATACATTCCAAACGTTACAACTTTAGGGTACGATCCAACAAAATGTAACGGCTGCCGAAAATGCATTGATGTGTGTCCCCATGAAGTGTTCGCACTTGTCAACAAACGTGCTGTAATAAAGAACCTCGATGCATGTATGGAATGCGGGGCATGTGTTGGTAACTGCGAACCGCTGGCTCTGTCTGTGGTTTCGGGTGTTGGATGTGCGTATGGCGTGATTATGGGCTTATTGAAAGGGACAGAGCCGACTTGTGGTTGTGATGAGGGCAGTGGATCATGTTGTTGATTGATTACCAATCAATTTGTTTTCATGGGCAAGCATTGTTGGTTATAAGTACTTGTGGTTAATTGAATCTGTCTACCGACGAATTGTCAAACAGGAATGTTCGACCTTCTGAGTTTGACAGAGGAAGGCAACTGTCAATAGGATTAGGGATAATCTTAGATAATGCGGTTTAGAGTGCCAGAAAACTTGCCAGACAACATCTAACGTATTATATTAGAAAGCTTCAGATTGATAATTCTTCAGGATGGAACATTCATTTCAAGTTTCATCTGTGAACATAAATACAGAGGGAAAAATGAAAGACGGAATACACCCGGTCTATAACCTTGCCAAGGTAAGCTGCGCCTGTGGAAACACATTTGAGACGCGGACTGCCGTTGGTGAGATTAAAGTCGAAATTTGCTCAGCCTGCCATCCATTCTATACTGGAAAGCAAAAGCTGATTGATACTGCAGGACGCGTTGAGAAGTATTATAAGAAATACAATCTCGACAAGAAGTAAACGGGATAGTTACAAAAGGGGCTGTTTTTGCAGCCCCTTTTGTATTTTTGATATATAGTTTCTATTTACTCCCCCCCAATTTGAGATATTTCCCACTTTAAGAGGTCTTAAATGAGAATTACAGGTAGATCCAACTTTCAACTCCAGGCAATGATATTCATTGCTTTTATTTTTTTGTTTACAATCCCAGTGATGTCTGCTGACAATCCAGGTTTTTTCCGCTACCCACATACCAACGGTGAAGATGTTGTATTTACTTCTGAGGGTGATTTGTGGCGCGTTTCCATAGGTGGTGGCACAGCGATTCGGTTGACAACCCATAAAGGTGAAGAGAGATTTGCGCGCATTTCTCCCGATGGTAAATTGATCGCTTTCAGTGGTCAGGACGATGGGCAGGATGACATATATGTTATGCCCGTTTCCGGAGGAGAACCACGCCGTCTGACGTTCCACCCTGACCGAGAACAGGTTGTGGGGTGGTCACCGGACGGCCAGGTCCTGTTCAGGTCATCACGAGAAATTCCATTTCGGGGCTACCGGATCTATAAAGTATCGCCAGATGGATCATTTCCAGATGGGATCAGAATTACCAAAGCGTCCATGATCAGTTTTGAACCAAACGGCGACCGAATAGCTTTCAATCGTTACTCCCGTGAATTTCGTCACTGGAAACGATATAAAGGCGGTTGGGCGCAGGATATCTGGGTGGGGAATCTGGAAGCCAATGAATTTGCAAATGTTACAGACAATCCAGCAATAAACGACTGGGATGGAACAGATGCATTCCCGATGTGGCATGTCAATGGTCGGATCTATTACCTGACTGACCGTGACACCCGAGCGAATATCTGGTCGATGAAACCTGACGGCAGTGATGTGGTTCAGCATACAAATTATTCAGAATTCGATGTGCGCTGGCCAGCTATGAATGGGGATCAAATTGTTTTCCAGAACGGGATGGACATCTATGTATATGATATCAAGACAGATAAATCTAAGATGATCCAGATTGATCTTCCCACAGACCGCGTGCAGGCGAGAGTGAAATATGTGAATCCCAAGAAATATATGACAGATTATTCGCTCTCCCCCGATGGGAAACGTGTTCTTTTCTGTGCTCGCGGTGAGTTGTTTACTGCACCCACAAAAGGTGAAGGATTAATCAGGCAGTTGACTTTCGACTCAGGTGTCAGAGAAAAATTCCCTAACTGGTCTGCGGATGGTGAAGAAATCTACTACTGGTCAGATGCTACTGGAGAAGAGGTTCTTTATCGAATTTCTGCTAAAGGTGGAGAGTCGAGCATTATCGGAGATGATAATATGGGTTGGAATTTCCCGTCGATGTCATCCCCGGACGGGAAGAGTGTGGTCTATTCCAATGAGGAGCTGGAGCTTGTGGTGATGGACCTGAAGTCAGGAAAGAAGACCGTTGTCGATCAGGGTTCGTGGGAAATAAATGATTATGGATGGTCGGCTGATGGGCGATTTCTGACCTACTCCAGACCCGAACCAAATTACAACAACACAGTTTGGATATGGGACTCAAAATCACATGATATATATGCTGTAACTGATGACTATACCAGCAGCTACAACCCTGTGTTTGATCCAGAAGGGAAGTATCTGTATTTCCTCTCCGACCGGATTGCTAACCCCTATCTCGACGGCAAGGAGATGACTTATATTCTCGACAAACGGACTATGCTTTACGCTGTGATGCTGACAGATGAAACGGAATCTCCATTCCTGTCTGAGGCTGATCCCTCTAGTGGTGATGAAGAGTGGGGTGAAGATGAAGATGGTGAAGATAGTGGACATGGAAAGAAGGGCAAAAAAGGTAAAAGGGGCAAGAAGGACAAAGAAGAAAAGAAAGAAGCAGTAAAGGTTGAGATTGACTTCGATGGGCTTTCAGCGAGAATTGTCCCCTTCCCTGTTGCTCCCGGAAATTATCATAGTTTAAGCGCAGTCAAGAACAACGTCTTTTACATGTCACATCAGAATCGTGGGATGTTCAATAGGTCAAAGCACGAAAAGGGTCCCAAAGGTTCTCCCCTACACAAATTTAACCTGAAACGCGAAAAGCACAAGGTTATTGCTAAGGGTATCAGGGGCTATGACATTTCCATCGAAGGCGAAAAACTGATGGTTTACAAAGATGGTGAATTTATCGTCAAAGGCTTTGATGCAGAAGGATTTGATGACGCTGAAGAGAAACAAAAGGTTAAACTTTCCGATTGGGATTTACGCGTTGAAGTCCGACCTGAATGGCAGCAGATGTTCCGCGAATCCTGGCGTTTCCAGCGTGATTTCTTCTGGACACCGGATATGCATCAGGTTGACTGGCAGGCTGAATTTGATAAATACAACGCACTGACAAGCAGAATTTCAACCCGTGATGAGCTCAACGATCTGATCGGAGAGATGTTCGCTGAGTTGAACTGTTCACATACATATGTAGGAGGTGGCGACCAGAGACGCCCAAGCAGCCATCCCACCGGACTTTTGGGTGCAGATCTCAGCCGGGACAAATCGGGATACTTCCGGGTTGACAGGATAATCAAAGGCAGGCCGTGGGAAGAAGGTTTAAGCAGCCCACTTGCAGAACCTGGTGTCAAGGTCGGAGATGGTGACTATATCATTAATGTCAACGGACGATCAGTATTAGAATCTACGACCATCTTTGAGTTATTGGTCAATCGAGCTAACAAGATCACCAGTTTGACAATCAACTCTAAACCGGAAGCTAAGGGCAGTCACGAAATAGTGATCAAACCACTCGGCAGCGAACGCATGTTGCGCTACTGGGAATGGGTTGATAGCAGGCTGGAATATGTGTCTGAAAAGAGCGATGGTCGGATTGGTTATATTCACCTCTCAAACATGGGGGGATTTGGTTTATCCCAATTCACAGCCGCATATCAACCTCAGCACCGGAAACCGGCTCTGATAATGGATGTCCGTTACAACGGTGGTGGGTTTGTTGCCGAGATGATATTGTCCCATTTAGGCCGTCAATTGGTTTCAGTGGGTCGTCCGCGGCACGGCGCTACCTATAGAGGGCCCGGAACGGCGTTCCATGGGCATATGGCAGCAGTATGTAATGGTGAGACGGGTTCAGATGGAGAAACCTTCACAGACGGCTTTAAGGACATGAATCTAGGTCCTGTCATCGGTACCCGTACATGGGGCGGCTGGGTAGGTATCCGCGGGGACAAAGGACTTGTCGACCGCGGCGGTTTAACACAACCCGAGTTCACAGGCTGGAACATGAACGGCAGTTATCGCATTGAAGGCTGGGGAACCGATCCTGATATGGTCATCAAGGAACACCCAACAGCCGAGTTCGACGGCACAGACCCTCAATTAGACGCAACAATAGAGTATCTGCTGAACAAACTCGAAACCGATCCCATGCCCATACCCGAACCTCCACCCTACCCCGATCGGAGCAAGTTCGTAAGGTAGGTCGATTTAATGTGCTGGCAGACGCCCTCGTCTGCCAGCACTATTTTTGTACGTGTACGGTGCTCGTGAACCTGCTACCAACCCAAAACACCATATATGTGATTTTAATATATAAGCTTACCGGATTCGGATCTTGGTTCTAAATTTTACTAAATTGAAAGGCAGCTGAAAGCTTAGATGATATTGGAATTAAGGTAATCACCTACTTCTTCGGATGCTAGTATCTTCTACTGTGATGAAAAGTGACCATTTTCTCCTTGCTAACCTTGTTCGAAAAACCATTGCGACAGCGATCTAAACATACTTGACAACTCGAATTTGAATTCGTAGTTTAAATTGCAGTTATTAGAGGTTTTACTAATCAACGATAAGTTTTTGTCTGGAATTATCAGTTTGTAATGGGATGACAAATAGGATGGTTGTCGGATTACCCAGGGTTATTATGGATTCCGGCATGCATTTTGAACAATTCACTCGTTGGTAATTAGTACTTTTGGAGATCTTATGATATTTGGAATACTGACATTAACATCACTCCATTTCAACGATCTATACCGATTTTCCTTTGCGGAAGATCGCGATGAAACTCTCCCCATAAATCATTCAGTTATCATGTCTTATCACAAGACTATCCAAGCACCGAGATTTAAAGCACCACGTAACAATACAGGAAAATCTAACATCACTAAAAATATTCTATTTGAGGGCAGTTGGAAATGCCTCTACGTTTGAGCAATAAATTTGCTGTTAACATTCTGATTGCACACTGAGGGCTATTTGAGAGAGGATACCGGAAGATGAAGAGCAAGCAACTCGTATTTATTATTATTAGTGTTTTAATTACCTTAACCGCAACCTTTGCACTTGAAGTCGAAGCTGTAGGGTCCTGGGATACTCAATCCAGAGCTTATGCCGTTGATGTTTCTGGAGATATTGCATGCATTGCTGATTATCAGGGCGGGTTGGTCATAGTGGACATTTCAGATCCTGAAAGACCACGTGGAATCGCACAGCTGAACATCCCTGGATTTGCGTGTGGGCTGGCAATTTCGGGTGAGAATGTATATGTTAGCTCTCTTGAAGTCGGTATTTATGTGGTAGACCTGTCCAATCCCCGTCAGCCAAATATTATAGGCTCAATCCAGACTCAGGGGGGAGCGAATGAAGTTGCGATTAGTGGGGATTTTGCATATGTAGCTGCAATGGCAGGTGGATTGCGGGTGATAAACATCGAAAATCCTCGGGATCTCCGTGAGGTTGATTGGGTAGGAACAAGAGAAGTTGCTCGTGAAGTTTACATCTCTGGTGAATATGCTTACGTTGCCTGTAATCAGGGTGGTTTGGATGTCGTTGACATTTCAGATCCAGAGAATGTTCGTGTGGTTGGTAATTATGACTCCCCCGGTAATGGTTTTGGAATTACGGTAAATGGTCAATATGCATATCTTGCTGATTATGATGCTGGACTGAAAGTTATTAACGTTGAAGATCCCGAAGAACCTGAATTGGAAGCTGCATTGAATATCCCACAATTAGTTTGGGGTGTAACATATGCTTATAGTCATGTATTTGTCGCAAACCATTCAAATGATCTTAGAGTATTCGATGCCTCAGATCCGGGGAATTTAGAACTCGTTAGTATTGGACAAACAGTGGATGTCGCAATTGATGTGGTTGTACAGGACAATTATGTGTATGTTGCCGACCACGAAGGTGGTTTAAGGATATTTGAAATAACAGGCATAGGGCTCAACATCGCTCCCAATGAAATTGACTTTGAACGGGTTGCAGTAGATGGGAGATCAGAACGAGATATTACGGTTTCAAATCATATTGGGGAAGAGTTCGAAATCCTTAGAGTTGATGTGGATGGAGAATATTTCAGCATTGATTTTCAAGCACCGGAATTTATTGAACCAAATGCTGAAATAGAGATTCCGGTGATATTTGCTCCGGAAGAATCAGGGAATTTCGAAGGAACAATCACCGTTTTTTCAGATGATCCCAGAAATGAGGAATTGACAGTTGCAGTGAGTGGAAGTGGTGTCGGACCAATCATATCTGTCATGGGAAGAGATATAGAATTCGGGAGGGTTACTGTTGGACAATCCCTGCAAGATGATGTCTTGATTAGAAATCGTGGACTTAATAATCTTATCATCTCAGATGTAAACATCGAAGGTCAGTATTTCAGTACGGACTTTCAGGATGGACTGGTGATTGAACCGGGTGGCCGTCACGAAATGATTGTTTCATTCTCTCCAGAAGAAGACGGAAATTTTAGTGCTGAAATATCAATTACATCGAACGATCAGGACGGGGATGTTGTAGCGTTGGATGTCTCAGGTATGGGATTTAATGGCATCTGTTTTGAAACTCCAGGTTCAACACACGACCTTTGTGTGCGGGACGACATGATTTTCCTCGCTGATGGGAGGAGTGGATTGCAAATTGTGGATATCCACGATCCCTATAATCCGGAACTGGTTGGTGAGTTGGATCTCCCAGGTGAGGTTTTTGGTTTGGAAATACATGATGATTTCGCCTATCTTGCAATTGGTATCAGTGGTTTTCAGATTGTAGATATTAGTGATCTTGCAAATCCAGAGGCGATAGGCAGGTTTGATTCACCAGGTTCAGCGCAGGATGTCACAGTCAGAGGTGATTATGCATATATTGCAGATGAGGACGGGGGCTTAAGAGTGGTGGATGTATTTGATCCAACTCGTCCCGCAGAGGTTGCCTCACTTGAGACTCCAGGAATTGCAAGAGGGATTCATATTGAAGGTCAAAACGTCTTTCTCGCAATTGACGTAAGAGGATTAATGGTTGTTGATATTAGCGATCCTGAAACCCCTGTCGCTGTGGGAAATTATAACACACCAGGTTGGACATATGATGTTGAAGTTAGAGGTAATTTTGCGTACCTGGCCGATGAACGCCGAGGTCTCAGAATACTAAATATTGAAAACATCGAAGATATGGTTGAGGTAGGATTCTGCGTAACAGGCCAAAATGCATATGGGCTTCAGCTTGATGGAAATTATGCCTATATCGCTGACGGTGATGGAGGTCTCGTGGTTATTGACATCATTAACCCTGCAGAACCACAATCAATACGTAGTTGGGCAACACCAGATGTTTGCCGTAATGTGTGTACGACGGATGTTTGGGCTGTTGTTGCGACTTCTGAGGTTGGAATGATCATCTACGATATTTCCGAATATGTCCCGCACCCTGAAATATTTGTTGATGCAGCCAGAATTGATTTTGGGCGAGTACTCCCAGGTGATTTACAGGAGGAAACAATCCGGTTGAGTAATATTGGTGATTTGAATCTCACTATCCGCGAGATGAATACAAATGGGGATTTTTTCAGTATTGCATTTGATGAGCCGATTATCCTCGAACCAGGATCAGAACATGAGGTTACTGTTACATTTGCTCCCCAAGATGTCGGTGTGTTCAACTGTGAACTAGCGGTGTTATCCGATGATCCGCTACATCGCGAAGTGATAGTCTCCCTATGTGGCTTTAACTCACGAGAATTAACAGTCTCATTGATAGAGGGTTGGAACATGATTTCTATTAATGTGTCACCCACTCGAGAGTTTTATCTTGAAGATAATGATGATGGTCCGGACGTAGAGATGATGTTCGAGCAGCTGCGGATTGACGAGGAGAATCATCACGTTATTCTGGTTAAGGATGAATTTGGCAGGTTTTATAACCCTGAATTCGGATTTAGCAATATTCCACACTGGAATTTGACAAATGGATACCTGGTCAATGTCGATCAAGATTTGGAAGCTGTCTGGACTGGTGTGGATATTCCTGCTGATACTGATATTCCCCTCGAGACAGGCTGGAACATAGCAGCATATTTCCCCCAGTTTGACCTTGATGCCAGTCAGCCGGATTTTTATGTGATTTCTCCTATAATTGAAAATGTCATAATTGCGAAGGACAGGTTCGGCAGATTTATCACACCGGAATGGGGATTCTCCAACATGGAACGCTGGCATGAAACTGAAGGCTATATGATAAAAGCTAACAATGACATTGTCTTCAACTACCCGCCACAACCGGAAAACAATGCAGGTATGTCCAGACCTGATTATCGTTTGAGCACTGGAACTGATAAATCGGTACTGTCAAGTGAAAATATGAGTATTCTAATTAATGTGGAAACCAATAACGCCATTGATCCTGGTGAACAGATATTCGCATACTCCCTTGAAGGGAAACTTGTTGGCAGTGGGATGGTTGATTTGAATCGAAAATGTGGTCTGGCTGTTTGGGGAGATGATGTCAAAACTGAATACTGTGAAGGTTTATTGAAAGGTGAAACTTTTACATTGTTCCATGAATCCCGGCCACTAATTACATCAAATGTAAACAAACCCGGTTCTGGTTTATGGTACGAACCAAATGGTTTACTTATACTTGAATGTGCAGAAGCTGTAAGTGTCATTTCGGACTTTAGAATAACAGAAATTTACCCGAACCCATTTAACAGTTCGACAAGAATTAGCTTTTCAATACCAGTAGATGGCAGGGTAAACAGCAGCTTGTATGATATTTCAGGCAGGATGGTAACGATACTCACAAACAAGAAACTTGATGCAGGAGAGCATACATTTGTTTGGGATGCATCAGAATTCCCAACCGGAATTTATATCCTTCAGGTTAGTGCAGGTGACCAATGTTTAACTGCAAAAGTCACCATGATAAAATAGTTGCTAAGATCGGGTTATCGCAATCCGAGGTTTTGGGGTTCTCCTTGCTGTTCCTATTGATAAGTTTAAGTATCTAAAGGTAACTGTGATTGATTAAATCAGTCGGCTGACTGATAGTCGGGCAGGAATGGACAACTTACTGGATGATTATCACAAGCGAAGCTGTGAGCCCAATCCTGTTGGTGATGACGAAATGGAGAGTTTACGTCAACCGGTTTATTGGAGTTGCTCAAAAAAAGACTCCTGATTTGCATGCAGATCAGGAGTCTTTTTTTATTCATTTACCTAAAGATAATTCTTAGAACCTTCTGAGTCACTTCCTGATTTCCAGTCTGCATTCTGATGATGTAAACACCGTTGGTAGTGTTTGTTGCATCCCATTTCAGATCGTGGGTGCCTGCTTCCATCGAACCGTGTAGTTTTGTGTCAACAAGCCTACCGTTTATGTCAGATACATTAAGCTAAACATCTGAACGTGATTGCAGGTTCATTGAAATGTTTAATGTTGCCTTAAACGGATTGGGATATGGTGTGAGCAGATTGTGTGTTTCTGGCATTTCAACATTTCACAATCTCACCTGTATCTTCACGATGGAAAGATTAAGAATTAACTGCTCGAGGGTTTATTGTTTGTCCTTCAGCAGGATCAATAATTTCAATCTCGTATCCTGCAGGTGTAGTATTGAGAATGTCATCCCGTAAGGGCAATTCACAAAGCGCTACGTTTTCTCAATAAAAACTCAACATCATTATCCAGATAGTATTATCAAAACGCTCCTCGTTCATTTATTTTAAATGCCTCAACCTTTCTCAATGCTAAAAAAAAATATACTTATGGAAACTTGACAGTTAGGTATAATTATATATATATTGACGTACGTTAAAAACATCGCACGTGATAATATATATATAATAGAATAAACGTACGTATAAATCAGAGAAAACAGGTTGTATTTTGGTATAATGTGGTATTTCAATATATTAAACTTCGGATATTGTTTGTTTGAAGGAAAACGAGAGATTATTTAGGAGGTGAACTGATAAATTGGATTACACCCGGCACACTCTTCCCCACACCTCAAACTTTGCAACAGTTGTATTGATTCTTTTTATTTTGATCGGGTTTTACTCTTTAGTTACGCTTTTATTATTGAAGAAAGTCGCCGTAAACCTCAAACAAGACATACTTGGTGCTAAAAAAAACTGACATAATCAAGAAGCAATTTTCTAAACCGGTTTCAAACCAAACCTCTCCCCCACTCTGGAGTTATTCGAGAGTTTCAGAGATTTCTCATATATGGCGTTTTGAACTAGTTGGCTCAGTTGTGCACCATATCAGCGAGTATTTCGTAAATCCTGATGAGATCTCACATTTACTTTTGATAGGGCCGCGCGGCAGCGCAAAAAATATCGTTATCAATGGCATTGTAAAGAAACTGAAAAGCAATGATGATACTCTGGTTATTCGTATTATTGAAAATGGCTCGGTTATCATATCTTATCCAGATTTTTGCAAGCAGATGATAGATTCCGTTATGAAAGAGTATCCCGATAAAGCTGGATTTTTAAGTAAAGATTTTCAAGATATTCATGAGATCAAACAGGAACTGATTCCAGAAAAGGTCTTGGAGGCACTCTTAAGTTTTGCTGGAGGCAGAAAGGTAGCATTACTTATTGAGAATATTGATAACATTATTGAAACTTTGAAGAACTTTGCAGATAAATACAGGTGGAATTTTTGTGAATTGATTAATGATAAAAGAATTTTTATATGTGCCACGGCATCAACCGATATCCCGGAAATTGAAGATGATGGGCAGTGGTCAAACAAATTCTTTAATATTGAATATCTTAAACCATTGAGTTTCGGACACTCTTTTGAACTTCTATTTAACAATGCCAGAGAGGGTAATAACTGGCAGTTAACCGGCAACCTTAACACTCCCGAATATTTCGGACGAGTAAGAGCAATGCATGAGTTCACACAGGGTAATCACTGGCTATTGCAGATGTTATATAAGTGTTTGAAGAATAATTCTTCGAATTCAATGGAGAGTATTTTCCTTGATTTCGTAACTCGATTGCAGCCATATTATGCCGATCAAATGCAGCAACTTCCTAAACTACAAAAGAAAATCGTTTTGTATCATTGTCTGGTGAAAATTCTAAATTCTGTGAATGATATTGCTCGCGATTGTCTAACCACCCCCAGCAGTCTGTCGAAACAATTGAATGAGTTAGATAAAAAAAAGGGAATAGTAACACGCAATAGAATTGGCAGGAGTTCATATTACGAGATTCGAGACATACTATTCCGGATTTGCTATCAGACAGATTTGGAAAAAGAAAAAAACAATCTGATGTCCTTCCTGAATTTCCTCTGTAATTTTTTCACAGGAAAAATAATGATACCGAAGTTCGATGATTTTTATAGATGTTTGAAACAATCACCCGCGAACTCAAAATCTCAACCAACCAGAAGCACTCTCAAACATTCGGGAAACTCGCAATCCCAAATTCTCAGAACCACTGAGTTATATTTTTTCCAAAAGATTGATAGTTCTTTATCATCAAGTTGGTCAGGAGATTTCTTTAAGGAATGGGACAACCCAGAAGATCGAAAGAGTATTATCAAGATAATTAGAACATTACCATTTCCTGAAGACAAAGATGCCAATGTTCGCTTAGCAAATTTTTTTATTGGTGAAGGCAATTTTGAAGAGGCACAGTCAAAAGTAACAGATGCTGAGGTGACGTTGGGTAAAACTCTTTCTATTCAAATGCTTCAAACTGAAATTCAGCTTTTTAGAGGTTACTTTAATAAGGCAATTGCACCCAATAGCACAGCCTTAAAGGAATATCCCAATGATGTTCGAGTAATTGCGAGTAGTGGACTTATAAAAATAATGGTTGGAAATAAAGCCGGAGCTACTGAAGAGATTGAAAAGTTAAAAGAGTTAGCAGATGACGATCCTGTAATTTGTGCAATCATCGGTTATTTTTTCAGTGCAAATGATATGTACGAAAGGGCACAAGAGTATTTTGAAAAATCAATTGAGTTGGATGATTCTGATTTGTTTATTTTTGAGATGTTAGGAAGAGCTCTTTGCGGACTAAATAGATTCTCAGAAGGAATATCAAAGTTTCAAACCATATTGGAAAAAGAACCAGATAATTGGAAAGTTAAGCTGTTGGTAGGAATAGCATATTATTATGCGGGAGAGGAAACAAATGCTGAAGAAGTGTTATCCCATGTGCGTGATAACGATCCCGAAAATGAAGTAGTCGCAAGATTTCTATCTTTGATTTCATATTATAAAAACGATATGCCTGCAGCACTTAAGCATTTTGAACTAGTACCGGATGATAAGAGAAAACTGGGACTCAACTCGGGAATTCAGGGACAAATAAAATTTGATCGCGAAAGTGACGAAGAAGCAATTGAGTTGTTTAGAAAAGCTCTTGAAATTGATAAGGATATAATCAGACAAACGATAAATCAGATCGCTGAGTATATTGAAAATGGTAACTACGAAACAGATGAACGCTATTACAAGGTATTGACGGAAGCAAAATATAACAGAAACGTTTTACTTTTCTTCCGTGGATTTGAATACCTACAGAAGAAAAAATTTGCTAAGTCAAATAAGATCTTTGAGGATTTGTTGACAAATGATTCCGAGAATCAGACTGCAATGATGTACCAAATTGTTTCATTACTCGGAAATGAAAGATGTGAATCTGCAGACGCAATGTTAAAAAAACTGGATTTAACAACTGCGGAAATTTCAGAATCTGTTATAACTGATTTCATGAGAAGAACCTTTAGCACTCTCTTCGTAACTACCGCACCGGGATCGTATTATATCTTTATACTTAATTTTATAGAGTTTATAGAGAATCAAAACCTCATATTAGTGTTTGAAAGAGCAATAGCTCAAGTTCTAATGGACACGTTAAAGGATCACTCCAATATTTCTGAAGACCGACTTAGAGAAATGGAGAACGTGTTGCAGATGTGCATGAGGAAATGTAAAGAAGTAAATTTATCAGTCACGATACGATTCCTCCGCGTAGCAATAGACAAGTTTAAAAAAAATGCAAAACTAGCTCTTTTACGGATTCCACTCGAGGAAAGGAGATTTTTCTGTCGAGAGCTTGAAATTGATCAAGCAGTCGAAGAAAAATATCAACTTATGGTGTAACTAGAATTCTCCTTTCGGTGTATTTTTCTGTTTAATGAGGTTCGGGGGAGATTATTCTGATCTACCGAAAAAATAGAACTCATACACAATTTCTGAATTCACTGACCCGATCGGCATATTATCCGCGTCGAAGAATTGCCATGCCGAGCTGCTTTCGTCGATGTTTTGGATCGTATCCGCGAATCCATTGGCTACAGCACCTAATGTTATCCAAATTTTCAAGACTTCCCGCTAAAAAAAACAAGTCCCGATTTTCATAAAATCAGGACTTGTTATTAAACTGTAATACTGGAAATATTCCCTTATTTCATCAACAATACTTTCTGTGTTGTAGTTGAATTTCCAGTTTCAAGATTTAACAAATACACGCCGTTGGGCATACTTTGAGCATTCCATGTCAGGTCATGCGAACCTGCTTCAACCGAACTGTTGAGCAGTGTGCTTACAAGTTTGCCGTTCAGGTCGATTATGTTTAGCGTAACATCTGAGGCGTTTTGCAAATTCAATTTTATGTTTAAGGTCGGGTTAAACGGATTTGGATAAGCGCTGAGCAGTTCAAGAGTGTTCGGCAAACTATTTCCGCTTTCAACATCCAGAGAGGCAAGGGCTCTGATTGTAATCTCAGTCACATCTTCATTATAGAAAGTATATGAATCAACTGCTCGTGGGTCTATTGATTGTTCTGAAGAAGGATTGCAAACTTCAAACTCATATCCTGCCGGTGTGGTATTGAAAATTTCATCCCAGGTTAATGTTACATCTCCCGGACGAATTGTTGAGATTTGCATTGTCCAACTATCTTCCTCCTCCACCATCTGTTCGCGGATATCTCGACAGAAGTTTTGGGATAGATCAGGTAGCCAATCCTCTTCATGGAAGTAGGTGTTGACGACCTGGCAGATGTTTCCATTTGGAGGCTCAGGATAATCATAAACCGGATCGAAACCATCAGTCGCGTTCACGTTTGCACCAATTGTAGTCAAACGATCGCTCTTGCCATCCATTGTTGCTGTAATTGTCAACTCCCACGCATCAAACGTTCCCGGTACATCATCGGATGCAGTTGGAACAGGTCCTGGAGGTGCCGGGAAAAGGTTCAAGTCCATCGTATCAAGGGCGACGAAGTAATAACTTTCCCAGACATCAAGAGTGTTCGCAATCAGATATGCACTATCTACGGCACTCCAGGAATAAAAGATTGGCACGCAAAGATAAGCGTCGGCTGCAGTGGCAATCGAATAAGGATTCCCCTCATGAGTTACAGTTTGATTCGCCACAGTTAATGGTTGACCAAACGGTACACCAATAAGATTCCATCCAAAATCCAGTTCCCAATCAACCTGTTCGGTTCCAGCGCTGCAATCGAAGGACATTTCAAGCTCATCCTGGAACATTGTCAACATATATCCATTACCTACAAAAAGCTCTTCAGGACGATAATAACTCGTTGACATATCAAAGGCGAATAAATCCCAGGGCATATCGTCAATAATCCCAGCTTCAATTAGAGCAGCAACGCTGTTGTCATTTGGCAAGTAAGGCAGACTGAAGAAAGTCCAGCCGCGCAGGAATGTATAGGATGCGGAAACCGGTGTCAATATAAACCAATCATCAGAGATGTCATAACCTTCAATATCATACTCATCAGTTGACCTGACACGCACGACTGTGTACAGGCTGTACAAATCCGGAATTGTCCAGACAATTTCAAAATCTTCGTTTTGAGTTGCTCCAATATAGTTCCATGTGTCACCACCGTCGGTTGAGTATTCAATAACGTTACCAGTGATATCCGGATCAGTTGAAACACCCCATTCAATTGTAACTTCATCACCAGTATTGTAGTGCCCACCACCATTTAGAGTGGTTAATGTTACATCAGGAATCGGAATAATTGTAAAAACGGCATCAGATTCATCAGTTGCTTCATCTTCAGCAGTTTCAACAGTTACTTTTATAAGACCTTCTAATGTGAATACACCAGGAACATTCCAAACAATATCGAAATCATCATCCTCAGTTGTTCCAATTGGGGTCCAATTAGCTCCATTATCCGTTGAGTATTCAATTATACTCTGGACTATGTTTTCTGCTGGTTCTGCCGCCCATTCAATTGTAACCTGATTGCCTTCAATCAGTTCTTCACCACCATTGGGAATTTCCAGAGTTACAGTTACAGGTTCAGCAAGATGATAAATATATACTTTACCACCATCGATCTCTCCGTGATCAGCATTTTTCGCACCTACTATCATCCATTCATCTGAAAGATTTATTGAATAACCATTCCAATCATGTTCAGAAGCATCACTTGCTACAAGTTTTTCTGTTTCTTGCCACATGTCGTTAGTATTAGTATACAAGTAGGCAGCACCTGCATTGCTAATTCCATCTGGGGAATTGCGGATATCCCCTCCGGCAATCCGGTTTCCATTTAAAGCAACACTGTAACCAAAGTTTCCCCAGGAACCTTCAATATCTCCCGGAATTAAGGTGTCGCCGGCAACCCAGGAATCATTGTCACGTTCAAAAGTGAAAACTGCACCGCTAATGATGAATTGTCTACTCGCAGGGATTGCAATTCTATCACCATCAATCCCGATAGATTCACCCATTCCCATCATATCACCATCACCCATAAATAACTCTTGAACTTCCGCCCAATCTTGACCATCTTTCTCAAAAACGATTACTTTGGCCTCTGAATCACCTCCCATATCATCACCGGGGGCGCAGGAAATAATGGTGTTTCCACTAATTTTTACAGAGTATCCCAGATACTCATGTTCCTCAGGGTCATCATTAAAAAGTATCGCTTCTTCTACCCAATCCTGTCCATTGAAATGAAAGACATAAACTGCACCTGCACGGTTAGCTTCTTCTAAATTATACTGCATGCACCCTGCTACAATATAATCGCCCTCAATATCCACAGAATATCCAAATTGATGCCCCCATCGGACGTCACCCGCAATTAACTTTTCAATTTGATTCCAGTCATCACCATCCCTTTGAAACAGGTAGGCTGCACCGGCGTTTGCTGAATCACCAATATCAGCAAACCTGGTACTAACAACCACCAAATCACCGGAAATTGCTACACTGTTTCCAAAACTAATGTATTCCTCATGATCATCAGGAATTATTTTGGCCTGTTGAGTCCAACTATTACCATCCCAGTGGAAAATGTAGGCTGAACCTGCATTTTCTAATCCGCCCGGATCTTCGGTCATCGCGCCAATAACAGCATAATCACCGTCAATATCAACGGCATAACCAAATTGATCGTGATCCGCTAAATCATCAGACATTAAAATAAATTCATCAAATGAATATCCCTGAGATATTACTGTCAAAAAAAGTACAAGACAAAATAGAAATGATTTCAATTTATCCGCTCCGCAAAAAAATTCTGAAATTGAAACTAAGGTTTGATCTATAAGATAGCATTTTACCGTAAGTTACCCAAGTGATAAATATCACAATAGTAAAGAAATGTGTAAAATAACTCAATAGATGCGCGAAAATGCTCATCTGGCTTTTCTGTTTATGTGGGAATGAGGTGAATAAGTTATTCCAAACCGGCAATTATCCACAATACCCACACTATCTGACCAAGCGGAGTATTCTTTGGATCGAACCTTTTCGGTTGGGAGCTTACCATTGTTGTTGCATTGAACGGTGTCCCCTATTTCAAATGTGCAGCTTGGGATCTTGCTTCCAGGGATTATGCGTAATAGCTACCTGTCTCTGATATAAAGGATGAGTATTTATAAGTAACTGTGATTGAAGGAATCCGTCATACGAAGGATGATAGGGCTGGAATGGTCAACGTACTTTTAACTGAAAGACTTCACAATTGAAGCAGTTAGACCGCACTCGCGGGAATGAGAAGCTAACTATAAAAACCTAATACTCACCTACAATTCCCTGAGCTTCTTTCATGATTTTAACTCCAGCGCTTGCACCAATTCTCGTTGCACCCGATGAAACCATCTTTTTTAAATCTTCTAAAGTCTTTATTCCACCTGCTGCTTTAACGCCCATACCGTATGATTTTACCACACTGCTCATCAAGGCAACATCACTTTCAGTTGCCCCACCTGATGCAAATCCGGTTGAAGTTTTCACATAATTGGCTTGAGCACGTTTGCTAAGTTCACAGGCTCTGATCTTCTCTTCATCGGTCAAAAGTGCAGCCTCAATAATAACTTTGCTGAGTGTTCCACCCTCCTCGCAAGCTTCTACCACCTTGCGGATATCCTCAAAAACGAGTTCGTCATGTCCGCTCTTCAGAGCGCCGATATTGATAACCATATCTATTTCCTGAGCTCCCTGTCGAATTGCCTGACGAGCTTCAAAACTTTTAACTTCTGACATGTGTGCACCGAGTGGAAAACCAACAACCGTACAAACTCGCACATTGGTTCCAGCAAGTTCTTCTTGTGCCAGAGATACAAATGTTGGATTCACACATACCGAAGCGAACCCAAAATCGCGAGCTTCAGCGCAGAATTTGATGATGTCGTTTTCGGTTGCGTCAGGGTTGAGAAGGGTATGGTCGATTAGTTCAGCAATATCCTTCGGGAAATTGTCAGATTTAGATTTGATAGGCGTATGTTCTCCTACAGAATGATCATGGTGATTAATGATCACATGGTTGCATGCATCTTGCTTATTTGGAAGGGTTTCGTTGACGGTTAAAAACATGTTCTTGTAATCAGGAAAAATCTGTATTTTCTAAAAGCTTTGATGCGACCCACTCATCAGTGATTAGTACGTTAAAGTACTTACCACGCAGACCCGCCCTAATTGCATTAAATTTAACTCTACCACCCGCAACGGCAATCGCATATTTTTTCTTTTTTAACTCATTCAAGCCGATGCCAATTGTTCGGGCATTGAGTTTAGAGTTGCAGATGTTCCCGTTTTCGTCGATTATGCGGGAGCAAACATCACCCACAGCTCTATCATTCAAAAGTTCTTCAACTTCCTCTTTATCAAAATAGTCAGCTTTGACCAGAACCGAATTGAAGCTGAAAGCACCAATGGTATACATCGCAATTTGAGCTTCCTTTGCGAGGTTTAGTGTTTTTGAGATGTTTTTATCTGACATAATTGCTTTTCGAACGCGAACTTGATCGACGATTGCTGGAAGTGGTAACAAGAATGGTATAGCCTGATAATTTCTTCCTATTTTCAGAGCAATTTCACTAGCGTGAGTATCATACTCAGCTTTTGAGATTCCACCGTTCATTTGCACAACAGTCATATTGCGAATTGTTCTGTGCTGAAGATGTTTAACAACCTCCTGCATTGTCGATCCCCAGGAAACTCCAACGGTGAGACCATCCTCAAGAAGTTCGTCAAGATACCTGGCTGCAACAAATCCTAATCTCTGTTTAATGACTAAATCAGTAGCATCTTCATTTGGAACGAGAATGACTTTTTTGAGACCGTAAATATTCTGGAGAGCTTTTTCCTGATGTGAACCCCGTTGCTCTGGATCGAATATCTTTATACGAATAATGCCCATTTCACGGGCCTTTTGTAGCATCCTGGAAACGCTGGGTCTGGAAATGCCCAGTTTTTTCGCAATGTCTTGCTGGCTGAAGTCATGCTCGTAGTATAATCTTGCCACATCTACGAGTGATGAGGTTTTTTCTGATGTTTTCAGCATAATGTGTACAAATGTCCATTATTACATAACATATGTGCAAAGTAAGCATTAATTGTTTCTCAGTCAAGAAAAAATGTAAAAATTATCTTTTTAATGAAACAATGTTCACAGTAGATAAAAAAAAGTTGTTATCTTATATGTGAAAAATCAATATTAACAAAGATTAGCGGATGTTTTACTACACAAAGATCGTGTTTACGATTTTCTGCGCATTAGTTTTTTTGTTCAGTAATTCAGTACAGGCAAAGATAGAACCAGGGAATATAAAAGGAAGAGTTTTTGATGCTTCAAAACTCACACCGATCCCGGGCGCAAATGTAATAGTTGTTGGGACCGATATGGGAGCAGCCTCCGATCTTGATGGCGGTTTCAAGATTTCAGGTTTTAAACCGGGAACCTATCACATAATGGCTAGTGCTTTAGGATTTGCCAACCACTCGCGTGGGGAGGTTTCAATTTCGGCGGGTAGAACTGTGACAATTGATTTTCACCTTGAACCCATGGTGATTAAGGGAGAGGAGGTTACTGTCAGAGGAGGTTTCTTTCAAGATAAGCCAAACCTTCCCTCCTCCACTCGAACTTTGAGCTATGAAGAAGTCAGGCGAGCACCGGGCGCATTTGAGGATGTGCTGAGAACTATTCAGGCGATACCTGGTGTATTCACCCAGAATGATCTGACGAATGAAGTAATTGTACGGGGTGGGAGTTTTGCGGAGCACCTGACGATTATTGATGGGCTTGAGGTTGATAATATTAACCACTTCCCTGATCCAACAACCTCAGGTGGGCCGATGAGTGGAATAAATATTGAGTTTATTGAGGATGTGACGTTTTCTACCGGTGGTTTTTCCGCTAAATATGGAGACAGATTATCGAGCATTCTTGATTTGGAATTAAGAGATGGTGATAAGGACAATTTTAGAGGCCAAGTTGAAACATCTTTTGCAAGTGCAGGGGTTAATCTGGAAGGTGGTATACCCAGGACGAACGGTTCATATCTGCTGTCATTCAGGAGAAGTTATATAGATTTACTTAAAGAGCAACTCAGTTTGCCAGCTGTGCCTTATTTCTGGGATTCACAATTTAAAATATCCTCTGAGTTATCACCAACTGTGAAATTATCAATGTTTGGGCTATATGTCAAAGACTGGGTTAAGATAGATGCAATGGAGGAAGGAGCCTGGTCACGAGGAGCTGAGACCATTAATGCAAAAGATCATTCTCAAGCATTAGGGTCGAGGCTGCGAATGTTGATGGGTAGAGGATTTATGGAGCTGATAATTGGACGTAGCGAGATTTCAGGTAGCTATGATATTTTTGATGTTTATGAGAATATTCTGGGTGAGAGAATCAGCGATCTTTATGCATTTGCACGTAGTACAGAGACAACAGATCAGGTTCATGTCAATCTTACCCAGAGTACAAGAAATGTAGATCAATTCTTTGCCGGTGTTTCCCTCAAGCCAATTTCTTTTTCACATGATGTGTGGTTGATTGTAGGTGAAGATGATGTTGTCAACAGCATTGATGCGTCAACGCCTGAGATTGCAGAAAATCGCGAATTGCGAATTGAATCAAAAAAGAGTTCGCTTAAATATGCAGGATATCTTCAATATCGATGGAGACCAATCCAGAGCCTTTCTGTTTTAGGAGGGATTAGAGTAGATGGGTTTAAGTTCTCAGGTGATGTGAAAATTGCACCCCGCTTGTCAGCAAAATGGAAAATAAATAACCGTTTGTCCTGTTCTATCGCATATGGCAGATACTATCAGGCTCTGACCATAATTGAATATCTTTCCGATGATAACAACAGGAATTTACCTCATAAAAGATCGGATCATTACATTGGGGGAGTATCATATTTGCTTACAGAATCCACTCAAATAAGTCTTGAAGGATATCTAAAATACTACAGTAACCTCCCTCTCTCTTTACAGTGGATGAGTAACAGCGTAAACCGCACTCAAAAAACCTTTCAGTATCTGTCTGTCAAAAATAAAGAAACTCGTGGAGTAGAAATATTTTTGCAACAAAAGCTATCAGATAACTGGTATGGAACACTCGCATATTCGTTTGCGAAAGCTCTAACAACTGCTCCCCGATATGATTACGTTGATTCCGTTGAAGTTCTTTATGATCTGACGTTTCCAGCAGATTATGACTACCGGGATGTTGCAGCGATAGTTTTTGGATATAACTTCAGCGGTTTATCCGTTCGGAAATTTCAAAAGCACTGGTATGGTTGGTGGACATTCCCGTTTCCGGTTGGTGGAGATGAACTCACAATATCCTCCCGTTTTAGATATGTATCCGGTAGACCTTTTACTCCGAAAATATGGACATATGAGGATTCAGAATCAAAATATCTATGGAAAAGATCTGATGATCCAAATAGTGATAGATATCCAGCTTATTCCAAGTTGGATATCAGATGGGATTGCAAATGGTATACTGGTGGGCGTTCAATCATAATTTTTCTCGAAGCACAGAATGTGTTTGACCGTGCGAACATTACAGAGTACACTTATCCAAGTCGTCCAATAGATGCAAGCATACCTGAGGTTAACAAAAAAGATCCGGTTTTCCAACTTGGATTATTCTTTGTAGGTGGTGTGAGATTTGAATGGTGATTATTTTATCACTCACAATGTTTTAACTTTTTCTGCTTCTACATTAATTAATGCAGAAGCTTGATTGCACCTAAACAGAGAAGATTGTCTCTTGACATTGAAATTCAACATCCCTATATTTTTGATTCAGCGTAAATTTGTAACAATAAAAGGAAAGATATGTCTGAAAACATAACTCGTTCCAGGTTCAGTCTATGGATGCAGGCGGTACGCCCGTTTGCCTATTCTGCCTCAATAGTTCCGGTTTTAGTTGGCACTGCTCTTGCCTATTTCGTTCAGGAACAGTTTAATTATATTTATTTCATTGCAGCAATGCTTGGTGGTGTGCTATTGCACTCAGGTACCAATCTGGTATCGGAGTACTTTGATTTGAAATCTGGGGCAGATACTATTGATTCGTTTGGATCAAGCAGAATCCTTGTTGAAGGGTTGATGAAGCCCAAAGAGGTGCTACGAGGAGGGATTGTTGCGTTTGGTGCTGCATTCCTCATTGGGATATTTCTTGTATATGAACTGGGTTGGGTAATTGTGGCACTAGGATTAGTTGGCATTCTCGGTGGGTATTTTTACACTGCTGATCCTTTCGGGTACAAGTACGTAGCTCTGGGTGAACCGTTAGTTTTCACTCTTATGGGACCCCTGATGGTGTTCGGAGCATTTTATGTTCAAACTCAACAATTCTCCTGGACTCCGATTTGGGTTTCAATTCCAGTTGGAATTCTTGTGGCAGGGATTTTAAATGCCAATAATCTAAGAGATATTCCTTTTGATACTCGAGCCAAATTTAAAACTATTCCCAGTTTACTTGGCTGGAAATCTTCGAGACGTAATTATCGATTACTGGTGGCATCAGCCTATGTAACCTTAATTGGATTGGTTGTTACTCAAGTCACCCCACCTTGGACACTAATCGCCATGATTAGTTTGATCCCATCGCTCAAATTACATAAAATCGCGAGCGCAGCAAGACCTGAAACCCCGAGTGATATTGCAACATTGGATATATCAACAGCCCAATTGCACATGCTTTTCGGTTTACTGCTCTCAGCGGGGTTCGTACTTGCCAGCATCTTCTAAGGTTGTTCCTCAAACCAGCTTAACACCAGTCTGGATTGGAGTCTTTGCCGCATTAATACTCTGGACATTTATGTTCAGAGTAAATTACGGCAATTTCTGGATATGGATGGTTATTTCGACTTCCTCTCTTAGTCTGTTATCTTATTTTAATGATAGAGATATTTTGAACCGAGATCTGTCCTGGAGTAAAATATTGCTCTGGGGTATCGGCTCTGCAATTATCCTTTACTGGATATTTGTTGTTGGTGATATTCTCACTCAATCATTTATGAATCAGGATCAACAGATTGATTCTATCTACGGACGGAAATCGCAATTACCCCAATGGATTGTTGGGCTGTTATTGGTCTTCCCTATCGGACCAGGGGAAGAAATCTTTTGGCGAGGTTTCGTCCAAAAAAGGATGGCTAAAAAATGGAATCCCTGGGTCGGATTCCTGATCGCGGGACTTGCCTATACTGCTGTTCATATTCCGAGCATGAACCTAATGCTGATCGGTGCAGCCGGCGTTTGTGGTGTTTTCTGGGGATTGTTATACAAAATGACCGGCAGTGTTCTTCCCGGGATTATATCCCACGCAGTCTGGGATGTTTCAATATTCGTGCTTTTCCCTGTTCAATAATCAAGAAAGACGATTCAATTGTAGGGGTTGAATATTTTCAACCCCTTTATGTCATTCCTCATTCAATCAGGCTTCACCCCTTCATGAAGATATGTGATTCCAAAAGTCAATGGAATCGCCTTAACCTCGATTAGTCCAACTTTTTCCATCAAATTAGATAATTCACCTGGACTGAGAAATGCCTGAATTGAGTCCGGAAGATAGCGATATGCACCACTATCCCGTGAGATCAATCTACCTAGTAATGGTATGATATTGTTCAGATACCAGTTAAAAAAACGGCGCATTCCTATATTCTTTGGGAAGGTCATTTCGAGAATCAGTACTTTGCCACCTGGTCGAACAACTCTTTGCATTTCTCCTAATGCTGTTGGGATGTCGGGGATATTGCGCAAGCCAAAAGCAATTGTTGCTGCGTCAAAATAGTTATTTTGGAAAGGGATGTGAAGAGCGTCACCAGCAATCAGACCTATATGTTTTTCGGCATTGGCTTTTTTTGTCTTAACAGCTGCAAATTGAAGCATTCGAGGTACAAAATCCAGACCAATCACATTGATCTCTGGATGCTGTTTGATTGCTTCAAGAGCAATATCTCCAGTCCCTGTAGCGATGTCAATTACTCTTTCAGAATTCTCGGGGAAATGCCGAACAGTTCTACGTCTCCAGTAAACATCCTGCCGACCTGAGAGCAATCGGTTGAGTAAATCGTACTGTGGTGTTACACTGTTGAAGATTCGCTGAACAGTCTTTATTCGATCAGCATCCTGTATATCAAGGGTTCTATTCAAAGGATTGTGCTAACTCGGTTGTAAATTCGAGGATAAATTGTCTGTCTTCATTTACCATTGCTCGTAGTGCATCATACGGGTTGTCACTTTTACGAGATAGTCTCGGGTCTCTTGAGAAGGGAGGTTTTCAATGAGATGATCATAAAGTGTAGCTGGAGTCATCTTGTTGACAGCTTCAACCGCATCATTAATTCCGGTTCTTCCCAATATTGCTCGAGCGACATTAGATGGTCCGGTATTGTATGCAGCAATCATCATATACATCGCGGATTGCTCATCCATTATGTTTCGAAACTGTCTGGCCCGCATTGAGCTCAAATAAGCGGTACCGAAATGAATGTTATTGTCTGGTTGATATAAGAAGGATGGTTTTGGTTTTTCGTCAGAGTTGAATAACCTGCGGTTCACCTCAAGCCCAGCATACCTTGGAACAATCTGCATTAAGCCATATGCCGGAGCGGAAGATTTTGCCATTGGATTAAAAGTGGATTCTGTTTCAATCATCGCCATTATAAGGGAAACATCAATGTTATACATTACTGAATGCTCTTGAGCCATGGGAAGATACTCCCGCGCTCGTTGGCGGATATGATCTGGAGCCATCAATATTTCAAGCTGAACCTTCATTCTTCCTACACCATCTTTGCCTTCGTAATGCGAAACCGTCTCTTTGGTTTCAGGTAATACTTCTCCTGTATACCTATTCACATTATCAGGGGTTACAGGAGTGCCGTCAACAAGTCGAAGTTGACCGGCAAGAAGGTTTGATCCAGTGGCATTGTCATCCGAGAGAAGATTTTCTATTTGTTTGGCGACCTTGGCCTTGGCTTCGTTCATGTCACCGGGGCTGTGGGTTTCAACAATGGCCTCGATGATTATTATTCCATCCTCGAAATTTACACGGCTCATTCCTTCGAGATCATCCGCATAGCTGACCCACTCTTCAGGAGTTGAACTAATATATTCGTTCCATTTCTTCTCAACGTCTGCTTTGTACTTTTCAAATGCCCGTTCATCATCTTCAACAAATTGGTTGAGCAGACGTTCCTGATCTTTCAGATAATCTTCAAATGGCTGTGAAACTGTCGAGCTCGACGGAATAACAATTCCGAGAATGATAAATGCCATCAATAGAGCTTTAAGTCGCATTTTCCTCTCCTAAAATAGTTTCAGAAGCTTCAATTAAGTATGAAAAAAATACAGGCTGTTTGCAAGTAAAAACAGCCTGTATTGGAAAAAACTTAATGGAATCGACAATTATTTTTAGATCAACAAAGTTGTTAATCCATTGATTCCACCTTTTGCATGTAGATGTTGATATCCCATCTGGAATATGCGCCAAACACTCCGAAACCATCGCCGGTGACATTATACTTTGGTTTGTTAATCATTCCCTGCATGACCCGCTGTAAGGAGAATAGATATTCATAATATTCGGTTGACACAGCGAGCATTGATACCTGGTATCTTCCCTGCCAGTTAAAAATTATCCATGGAAGAGTGGTCATGGTTTGATCATTGCGCATTGGAGTCCAACCGGCTCTTTCTAAGTCACCGTCTTCAATTTCGTCATCCTCATCGGTTGGGTCCCAATCTGGATCAAGTGGTATCATTGCAGTAGAATCACGAGGTTCCAGACATTTGGCAAATCCTTTGTAACCTCCAGCCCCTTCCACTGTCTCCCATAAGAAATAAAGGTTTGGATCATTTCGAGTTAGAGTATCTCCATCGTTAACCGGAGTCTCAGTCATAGTAGCGATATCAATCAGAACTACACGGGCTGTTTCGATTTTACCGGGCATTCTTGTCTCTGCTTCGAGGATCTCATTACCTGTCGTAACAACCTTGATTTGGTATTCTTTAAAACTTTCGGGGATTAATGACTGATTATCCTTTGGTACATATCTTCCATATCCCAGACTGTCAGGATCTTCAACCATTTGAAGCGAATCTCCGCCGACTTCATAAATAGTAATCTGCGCGTTTCGCTCTCCGGTGTTGGAGGGTTCATATAGACCTTCCAATGGAGACATTCGTTCCAGCCAAACCTCTGCCACGGGAGTTCCATTTTCCAGAAAAGCCGAAAGGTAAGGCTCCGGATTGTAGTTAGTTACTTCCAAAGGAGTGTCATCGCAACCGATAATTACTGTCAGCACAATGAAAGCGATCAAAGTTAGCGAAAGAGAATGGATCGTGTCAGACAAGTTTTTAGATTTTAGATTTTTCATTAGAATCTCACCTCATAAGCTAAAAGTGGCAGAATCGGGAGGAGCTTCGCATCAGTTACCTCCACAGGATTTTCACTCGTATCGAATAACCTCATATAGTAGGGTCGTCGGCTGTAAGCATTAAATACGCTGATTATCAATTTAGCTGGTTTACTGAAACAGGTATGACTGTATGAAAAGGTTAAATCGAGTCGGTGATCAGCAGGGAATCTATAATTATTTTTGCTTCCCGGTTGAACTACTCGGTCATAATCATCGGCAAAGCTCGGGTCCCAACCGGGATGCCGAACTGTGAACACTCCAAGTGCCTGTGTGTACCCTTGCCCAGTGTTGTACCGCCAGGAGGAGGACATGTCCCAATTTTTACTCATCTGATAATTCGCAACTATTATAAAGTCATGTCTTCTATCCCATTTAGGGAAGAACTTATTTCCTTCATTTATCAAGGTTTCTTCAAAGGTACGATGAGTCCAGGAAAGTGAATATCCCACCCAACCATTCAGCCTTCCCGACTTCTTTCGCAGCATGACTTCAGCACCATATGCATCCCCGTCACCCTGTACGAACGCATCTGCAGCCGTTTCACCCTCATCCACCTCCGGATTCATTGATACAACATTATGCATATCTGTATAATAGCCTTCAGCAGTGAACTCTAATCCGTCTGCGTCGTATTCAAGCCCGAGAACAGCTTGATCCGAATAGGCGGGATCAATTGTCTCATCTATTGGAAACCAGACATCGAAGCTCGAGAAAGCATCCCCGAGAGACATAACATTGATAAATTGAGAATAGCGTCCACCAGCAGCTTTGAACCTTAACTTTGTCGTTTGCTGGTACATAACTGCCAATCGTGGATCAACAGTAAAATACTCACCTCTTACATGATAGTATGCTCTTATGCCGGGTTGTAATTCTATTCGTGAATTAACTCTCCATTGGTCTTGTACATAAGCAGACAGATTATAGGTCTTCTTATCAACATCAACCCAGACCATGTCCTGATTTTCTTCCTTGAACATTGACCAGTAATCACTCACCCAGATTCCCGCTTTAAGTTTATGATCCTTAGATCCGAGCATCTCTATATCTGATTTGTAAGAAAAATCATAAAGTCTGCCACGAGCCTTGTCGAGTAATACACCATCGTTTTCGATGAACCATTTTGATCTGTAACGGCTCAAAGCTGCGCCAAAACTGACAAATAGTTTGCTACCCAGAGCATGACGAAGTCGACTCGAAAAGGTGCGATTTCCCCAATTCATACCCATTGTGAATCTGGAATCGTCCGGACCAAAATCGAAATCGAGTTCATCATTTCCCCAATAGCCGGCAAGGGATAACGTTGTGCGAGGTGTTAAATCAACGTTCACTTTTGCATTTCCGTCATAAAAGTAATAATCAGGCAGATCATAGCCACCTGATTCACGAAGCATAGCGATAATTGGTTCCATATAGGTTCTGCGATATGACGCAGCAAATGAACCGGGTTTGAAGCCTAAAGGTCCCTCAATCGAGCCTCTTGCAGAGATCATTCCTATGGAAAACAACCCTTCGACTTTCTTACGATTACCTTCATTCGTAATTACTTCAAGTACGCTTCCGCTACGACCACCATATGAGGCAGGGAACCCACCTTTCATCAGGTCTATGTGCTTTACTGCATCAGCATTGAAAGTGCTGAAAAGTCCGAAAAGATGGTTGGGGTTGTAAACCGCATTGTGGTCCATCAGTATCAGCGTTTGGTCCGGACTTCCGCCACGTATGTGTAATGCGCTGCTGATATCAGATGAAGCCTTGACACCAGGGATTGTTTGAAGGGCACGTAGCACATCCATTTCACCACCGAGGGATGGCATTGTGCGAATGATTTTTGAATCAACAGGAACTGCTGAAACCACCGGTGCAATTCGCTCAATGCCTGAAGATCTGGTCTGCACGACAATCTCAACTTCTTCGAGTTTCATTGATCCGCGTACGATCTCAATATGGAGCGGATCATATAGGCCTGCCTCAACCAAAACTTCCATCTCGATACTCTCATATCCGAGATTTGAAACAATTAGTGTATAGACTCCGGGATCAATATAGTCTATAACGAAATACCCATCCAGATTTGTGGATGCGCCTCGATCTGAGTCTTTTACAACAACAGACGCAACTGGCAGGGGTTCACCATTAGATGAATCAGAGACATAACCATTAATTGTTGCAGCGATGCATATTGAGTTCAGGAAACAGACACAAAAAGCAAGAGTTAGTATTTTTAGAGCTTTCACGCCCATATAATCCTCCAATGTTAAATTTGAGCCTTAATATAGCGATGTGATAAATAAAATTCAATAATAAAGGAGTACAATTTTTTTCAGTTAATAAGACAAGATCAGAAAACCTTAGACGAGTATAAGTATAAATATAAATAATCATTTCAACATTGCTTGAATATCATCTCCTCAAATTGAAAAATCCGTGTGAAAAATGCTTGCATAGAAAAGAAAGTTTTATTACCTTTGCAAAATGATGTATGGGTGCTATCCCAAAGCATATGCAAGACTTCATTCAATTGTACTGCAACGAATATACTGACATTCACGTTACGTATAGGTGAACAGACCCCCAAATGCAAAGAATCTTGCCGAGAAATGTCCATGTTTTGAGAACAAGATTGTGCCCATCCTGACCAAATCTGCAGTAGTGATCCTGAAAATCTTATACAAAATGTGCTATATAGGGTCTGTCAGCAGAGAAACAATTAATTTTACTTTATACTAACAAGCTAAACTCTATTAAAAAGGAGAAATCATGAGGTATGGTCTCGCAAATTCAACAGTTCAAGCAAGTTTCGCTGGTACCTACAAGGCTTTTGATAGTGGAGCAGTAGAAGTAACCGCAACTGCAGATGTAAGATTCTGGTTGGATACATATTGGTCTGGGGATGATTTTGGAGGAGATGCTTCCTCTATTGCTTCAAGCTGGGCCGGTAGTGAAAATGGTAATAACATAAAGACAGATGATACTGTAGCCTATATTGATGTGAAAAAAGGACTTGATTCATGGGAAAGGGTCTACGTTTCTTAACTACATAAATACATATAAACTGATATTGAATTCATGGCAGTGTTCTCACTGCCATGAATTTTTGAATTTATCTCACAATTCACCGAATTATTTATCCCTTTTTAGTAATCCTCTTCTTTAGTAATCCTCTTCCCAAACCATAAATTAGGCAATGAAATGGTGATGCCTCAACGAAAATCTTCAATCACTCCTCACAATAACAATGCCTTTAGAAATCCTGAATCCATCATGCAGTAGTACTTCCCGGAAGATTGATCATCAGCTTGCCAACGGACTTTATGTGCCAGGTGTGATGGTTTGGTTGAGGGGGACGATGACCTCTCTACCTTGTTAGTCGTGGGTGCTTAGATCCACGTGAGATGTGTATGGGGTGTGGAAGCGTATTCCCGATGGGAAGGCGGGATTTATCAAATATGGAACACAGACCGGATCTGGTGCCGTAAGGAGCATGAAAATATCTGCTCCGTGCCCATCCGCTAAAGTTGCAACATATCACCGGTACCAAATGTTTCACCAGCGAGTATAAAATCGCCCTCAGATTAGAGGATAATTAAAGTGACAGCAGACTTAATCATCGCCAGAATTGTTGATGGAATTGAGGTTGATGTGGTTATTGAACATTTCACAGTATTATCTGCTGAACACTTTAATATCATTTGTAAAGACATGAGATAAGTAAACTGTCCCCTTAGTATTAGGCTTTAAAAACAAGAAGCCCGGATTAAGAAAAATCCGGGCTTCTTGTTTCTGTTCTCTTTACTTTACAAGCATCAATTTTTTCACAGAACTGAATTTATCAGTGTTCATTTTGACTAAGTAAATACCTGTCGAAATTCCTCCTGCGTTCCATGTGATATTATGATATCCGGCTTGTAGGTTTTCGTTAACAAGTGTTTCAACAAGTCTTCCAGAGATATCAAACACATCAACCTTAACAAAACCGGATTCAGGCATTCCATAGGTTAACCTGGTCAGGTTGTTGAACGGGTTTGGGTATGCGCCAGAAAGGAAGTAGTTATCAGGAAGTGCGGGTTTTAACTCAACATTGATAACTGTGAACTGATCCGTTTGATATGCCATTGATCCGGTTTGGATCGTGGAAACATCAATCAGGAACTCACTATTGGTTTCAATGCTTCGCAGTCTCAGCTCAATTATATCATTTTCCTTTAATCCATCTAATGCTTCAGTTGTTTCGTCATCACCCCAGATAGCCAGACCACATCTACTGTCAGAGACGGCTCCACCGCCAACAAGAGTTCCGGTCGAGGAATAAGCAAGAATCAGATCTCCATCGGTCACTACATCAGCCGTGATGTTATCGACCAACAGGCTCATGTTTGAAGCGGTTGGTGGGAGACTGAATTCTGAGTTTTCATTCTGAACTCCAAGAGCAGCAAGCTCTTCTTCCTCTTGTGGTGCAGGATAATGATGAGTAGTAGATGCTTCTCCGGAAATCTTGACCTGATATCCTTGCCCTTCAGTCCAAGGATTCATATTCGAGAAGTTGAAATTAGGTGACATAAAGTTACCCCAATTATCTTTGGCGATTGAAACATCCTCAATTATCTCGGCAAGAACATAGAAATCAGGAGATGATGCATCCAAATCGTATGTCGGATAATACGCCATATAATTCCAACCAGGGTAAAGCAAAATGCTTGATGATGCAGCAATCGGAGCTCCTTCAATTGTGAACTCTGAGTCCTCAGTAACTTTCACCTTGTAACCGTCCATCAGATTCCAAAATGGAATATTCAGGAAATTCCATTCCGGTGTCCAGAAATGACCGTAATCGTCCTTTAGCAGTTCAACCAACTGATTGTCATCTTCATCAGTAAAGTTATTAAACATATCGGGAATGAATGGACCTCCTGGTTCACCTTCCTGATAATAATTAAGAGGATCAATGTTTAACGATATCGTGTTCCAACCTTCAATGGTTTCAATTGAAAGTTCCCGTTCGGAAGATGCCAAAAGGCTCAGTATTGTTAATGAGTTAGGTATCCAAATTACTGGACCGTCTTCAATTACGACTCGAGGTGTATACTCCATGTTGGTTTCAGCGTCCCAGACCAGGTAAGAAATCCGCTCACCCACTGTGAATTGGTTATTATCGTCATCACCCCAGATTGCGAGCCCCAATCGTTCCCCTTCAATCCAGACTGCTGCGCCTGATAGTACACCATCAGGAGTAAATGCTCCGACTTCCCAGCCCGTGACAACAGCTTCATTATCAAGACTGAGCTCGTTCACTATCACACTGTGACTAACATCAGTTACTTGGAAATCATCGAAATGCTGTAGTCCAGAGACACCGGTTTGCAAGGAGACACCAATAATGATCTCAGGATCAACAGGGTCATTGGATTCGATAATGAGGATTCCCGAATAAGTAGTTTCATCTTCGAGTTCTTCTGTGCTGAAGGTTAGGAAGATGTCCATATCAGCACCTGGTTCTAACTCGCCTTCTGTAGGATCTATTGTTAACCAGAACAGTCCTTCATCAACACCATCGTCCCGCATATACCAGGTTTGATTTCCCCACATTCCATGCCAGATGTTATCACCATCATGACAGGGTCCTACATAAGGTTGATCTGCATTGGTACCGAAGTTCTGGACGGCTTCAGCATTGCCATTTTCACTGACGAAAACCTGATACATCCGATTGATCGAATTACCCCATAGCTGTCCATTCTGATGATCTGGGACCCAATCAATGCCCCAAACTTCAGCATTGTTCATCGCAGCCTGATAGTTTATAACTCCAACTTGCTCTCTATCCTCGATTGAGATGATTCGAATTGTTCGATTATCCAGAGAATTGATATAAACAAATTCTTCGCGATCTGAACCCATTCCCGCCATTTGTCTGAATCCGAGATTGAACTGCTCAATCATCTCACCCTCAAGATCGTAGATCCGGACTGTTTCATTTGACCATTGACCAACCCACAGGTTTTCCCCATCGAAAGTCATAGACATTGGTTGATCGTGAATATTGATGTTAAGAACGACCTCCAACTCATTGATATCGACTGACATTAATCTGTCATTACTATAAGAGCAGCCCCAGAGCATTTCCCCATCAAAAGCCATGCCGGATGTAGTTGAAAAGGGTACTTGCATCTGTGCGAGAATATCTCCTGGATCGTCACGAACCGGTCCTGATTTATTATCTACTCCTCTGATAGATCGACTAGATAGATCACGCTCTTCTTCGATACCCTCAGAACTGATGTTGAATGTAAGATTATCCCGGTCTCCGTTCGCTGCACTGAGACTCAGAATCATTTCTTCAGGCTCATCCTCTAACATCATTGAGACATTTATCTCTTCATCATTAATGCCTGGAACTTCCAGCGCAATGATTGGAGGCAATACTGCAGAACCGATTGCTTCCCACCAGATCTCACCGTTTTCAGCGTTTGGTGCATTGGTTGTTAGCATAACGACAACTTCAAACTCTCCGACATCCCCCGGTTCAAATACCAGTTCTGCAGTTATTGAACTTCTTGCAGGAACATCCCTGCGTGGAACTCGGAAGCTCCAGTTATTCTGTTCGTTTACATCAATGTCGATAATATTGGTTACCTCTGATCCTTCATTGATGATTTCGATATCCATCGCATATTCCTGACCAACATAAAAGACCCCCTCAAATTCAATAATACCCGCTCCATCAAACGGGAACGGTATCGGGTCTCCACCTACACGAGGAATTCCCGTAACATCGAGAGTAACAGTAACTATTT
>JABGPL010000037.1 GCA_018644935.1 Calditrichota bacterium
TTGAATGTCAAGACGGTAATCCTGCCAACCGATAATCCATTCATCATTTCCAGCATAAGCCAGAATTGGCATTTCTTCAGGATACGGTCCGTCAGTAATTCGCAATCCTCCAGATGGCCAGAGTTCATTGCCATCAGAGTCATAAAGCTGTGCGTAGACATCCTGTGTGCCGTTATGAGCATCTGCCCAAGCGATCAACCAATTATCATTTCCATCAGTTGCCATTGCCTTCCCTTCCCAGAAGACATGATGTCCCTGACGAATCATGACGCCATTTTCACTATCCCAGGAATCAAACCGTGCAAATAGTGGATTAGCCACCATTAAGACTATCAAGCCAACGACTAAAAGTGTACTAGTTAAAGCTCTCATCTCTTCCTCCGCTGATTATGGTTACTGGTTTCATGCAATATAATGCAGACATCGTACCAGTTTTTTCTGACTTATGATGAATATTTATAAATATCGTGAATACAAATATTACTATTGGAGGATTCTTGCGTTTTTATATCCTTTATTATTAATTTATTAACTTGCCTGTTCGTATCATTTAATCAACTATCAAGTTATTTTGTTGTTTTAATTTTGCACAAAGATCAAAGCCTGACCTAATTAACTCTTTGATCATCCAATGCGCATATTATGCATTTTTATGCCTATTTGATACATCATTTAATCTGCCATTTTGCAATTTAGCTCGATTATTGGATCGTTTACAATCCTTTTTGATTTACTTTGAACTCCGGAATCATGTGCCATGCAAATATCAGAAACAATACTCCTGAGCAAGCAATCCCGAAGAAGATGTTTAATCACACATACTCAAGCAGATCGTTTCAATCATAACTTCCTGTGATGATGTTCCGAACTCTTTGATTATGAGTAGTGCATTAAAATTATCGAGGACAAAATATTCACGATTTCACCTTGCCAAAGCACCCACAATGTGATTACTTTCAGCTTATCTAATCATGCCCTAACCATTCGACAACCTTTCACACAAAAAAAGATGAAAAATATTCACTATGTATTTTCAATCCTCCTGCTCGGATTTAACCTTCTTTTAACTACCAATTTTATCCAACCTGCTTCAGCGGAGACTTCGGATGGAAGAACTACACAAATCAATATCTTAGTTACCGATGAAGAGACAATTCCTAATTCGTGGAACGCACCAACTGATTTTGATGGGGGTCGTGCTAAGAACCATGTTGAGATTTTGGCTTCCGATTCACTCGGTGGACGGTATAGTGGTTTTATTGGTACGGATAAGAGTGACCGATATATCTCTGACCATTTCAAGAAACTTGGACTTATCAGACCATTCGGAGAGAATGGGTACCGCCAGGAATTCACTTATGGAGCTGGTGAATACAAGATGCCGTGCAATATGTGCATTATCTACAATGAAGCCCGTAAAGATACGATAACTATCTGGCAAGACTACAACAATTACAAATATTCCGGTTTCGGAAAAGTAAAAGGCAGGATTGTATTCGCTGGCTATGGCATCAGTGAACCTGACCTCGGTTGGGATGAGTATGAAGGTATAGACGTTACTGGGGCAATTGTTATGGTACTGCGTGGAACACCTGCAATTCCTAATTTAGAATGGAACCGTCAATCTGCCTCGGGTTATAAATCAACAACAGCACTCGCAAAAGGTGCAATTGGATTCATAATGGCAAACGGCGAACTCCCAAAGCTGGCAACAATTTCAGAGAAGTACTACCGTGAAGAAATGCCTGCTGTTTGGATTCGTGAAGGAGTTGCGGACAGCATCCTATCATCCACGGGAAAAACTCTTGCTGAGTGGAAAAAGAAAATTGATTCAGGCTTTACACCTGTCTCCCAGGTACTCGATGTTGAAGCTGATTTTCAAGTTAGTGGTGCATATTACCCAGAGCGGGAAACCTGTAATCTGGCAGGGATAATTCCTGGATCAGATCCCGATTTGGCTGATGAACTCATCATCATCGGTGCTCATATGGATCATCATGGTGTTGATGCTGCCGGCAATATTTTCCCGGGAGCTGACGATAATGCATCAGGGACTTCAGCAGTTATGGAACTTGCAAGAATCTTCAGTAAAGCCTCTCAGGCACCTAAAAGATCAGTTATGTTTGCCGGATTTGCAGCTGAGGAAGAGGGATTGGTCGGAGCCCGGAGATTTGTAGAATACCTACCTGTACCCGGATATGATGTCGTCGCGATGATAAACATGGATATGGTCGGACAGGGAAATGGAGATGTTGGCATAGGAGGCATAAACGAATTCCCTATACTGGGTGAGATTATGTTCTCACAGTGGCCTGATTCTTCACTTGAATCCCTAGATTTCTGGGGTTTACATGGTGGCAGTGATCATGCTGCATTCCGAGATGCAGGGATTCCAGCTTACGTCGTTGGAGCTCGAGGTGGTCACCCAAACTATCACACCCCAAATGACACATCAGGTGCAATTAAACCAGATGTGCTCAAGGCTGTTGGTGATATGGTTTATCACGTCGCAGAAAACCTTGGGAATCACCCGGAACCTCTTTCACCTCAGGTTAATCAGGCGGCCTGGATAAACTGGCGAACCGGAGGAATCAAATTTGCCTCGCTACAATCCCCATATTTACCAATCAATCAAAAAATCAAAGTTGTAGACTACCCACAGCCCCTGCTTTTTGTAAGTATTGACCCCCCCAATAAGATTTCAAAAACAAAGAGCGACCATATATTCAGCAGCCTGGAACAAGTCCGAATGTTTGCTGCGGATAATGCAATGCCATTCCTCGCAGATTCCCTTCTTAGGGATTTTAAAGGAGAATCTTTCAGGGGTGTTACAACGATTGTTTCCGGAGCTAATCTCCCTGATGACCCCTCAGCTTACAAGGCTATGTCAAGGGAAGGGCTCGCGTTCACGGATGTCACTGGTCTTGCAGGTGACAAATACCCGTTATCAAAAAGGACTATTTCCAAACTGGAAAAGCTTGCACTTAAATGCAAACATGTAGGAATCCGACCTTTGCTGTATAACTCTCCAGTTGAAGTAGCATTGGCTGTTCTGGAAATATTTGACGGGCAGTTGATCTGCAGGTATGATGTTGATAGAGTAAACGGTGACAGATCCGAAGACCTGATTGAAGCTGGTGCATTTATTATCCTCGAAGCCGATCAGTTGACAAATCCATTCGTGTTAACTCTCGTTTCTGCCAGTATAGAATCAATCAAGGATTCGGAGTTGTTTAACAGCGTAGGCATCATTGCCTCACGGAGTTTGGTTGAATCTTTATTAGAATCAGAATTGGAAAGAGGGCAGATTGAGGACCTGCTTATGAATAATTTGTGTGTACAAATGCGGGATTGGTGGGGGAATAATTAAACCCGGTGTTCACCGAACTTAGGGGAGAGTAGTTACGAGACATGCATCCAAGTATCCTAATAGGTTAACACCGGGATGCAAGATCAATCACAACAGTTTTAACTAAAAGGGTTGATAATTTTCAACTCCCACAAAACCAAGAAACGCATGCGAATCAAATCCGCATGCGTTTCTTTACTCTCAAACCATATTTTCAGATAACCTGAAAACATGTATTGTCAATCTACTTCAGGTACAAGACCTTCTGACTGGCAACATTGCTACCTGCAGTTAACTTGAGGTAGTATACACCACTCATTAAGTCTGCATTGCCAGCATTGAAGCTCACAGTGTGTGAACCTACAGTCTGGAAACCGTTGAACAGTTGTTGGACATTACGACCTGAAATGTCAAACACGCTAATGTTAACGTCACCAGCTTGATCGAGTGTAAACGGTACAACTGTCTGTGAGTTGAAAGGATTCGGGTAAGCCGCATTCAAGCTGAATGTCATCGGTTGTGCTGACTCATCATCAGGTGCACTGCTTGGACCAGCATACCAGCTCCACATTCTCTCGACAAAGACTTCACGACTTTCACTTGCCATGAATCCACCAATTGATTCGATAGGGAACGTAAGAAGAAGTGTCTTATATTCATCTGTAATGTTCTCAACTGCACAAACGCCACTAAGCTCGTCCCCACCAGCATCTCCCCAATTTAAGACGGCTACGCCACCGTTGACAGGTGTGACACTTGGAGTGTGAGTCGGGAAACCAGCGCAGTCTCCAGCTCTGCCACCAGCAAATGCGCGGGTGTCATCGAAATTTGGATTTCCAGCAATTCCGTGAATCCAACTTTCTTCTTGATCTTCATTATCAAGAGTTGCGCCCAAATAATCAGTCATAAATTGACTGTCGCCACGAGAGCGAACATATTCTGAGCTGCTGATTATAACAGTACCACCATTTCCGAGGAAGAACATCAACTCTTCTTCTTCCCATGGGTCCATTACATCTGCTTCTGCATTGAAACTATGCCAGATTACAACATCGTAATTCTCGATAATCTCAGAGGTAATGATTCCCTCTTCTGAGCGGTCAAACCTATCGGCGAATGGGAGTGGACCATCTTTTCCAAACATTTCCATTATTTCTTCAGTTGCTACTGAATTACTGGCAGCATCAATAACAATTGCATCCGGCCAACCAACTGTGAACGCTAATTCCTGACCTGTTAACAGGCTTCCATCTTCAGCAGTTACTTCAACGCTAAATATCACTTGATCCGGCACAAAATCATCAGCAACAGAAAACAACAATGGTGCATCTTCGTTGGACACTTCATCACCACTGTCTAACATCTCGATTACAAAACTATTGTTTTGGATGTCAATTGCAGGATCTTCACAAGACAATTCAACAGTAACATTTTCAATTGGACCACGAGAAGGACCGTTGGCAACTGAGATAACCATACCAGCAACTTCACCGGGTTCGGCACGTCCATCACCATTGCCTTCTGCCTCATCAACTACGGTATAGTCACCAAAAGTCACATCTGGGAAAAAGAAAGTTTCAGCATTATGTACCTCAAAGCTTTCATTTTGCTGTACCCAGGCTGTTACGTTCAAATTTCCCATTAATAACTCATGCCACCCCACACCGTCCATATCAAGCTCGAATTCAAAATTGAGAGTTGCATCTGCATCAATTTCAAAATCAGTTCCGCGTGGATCAGGAAGCATCCTGACAATTGGATCATAATAATCGTTCTGTCCAGCTGATCCTCGATAGAACCAATATTCTTCAGTAACTGCAACAAAGAGCATCGCATCAGCAATAGCATCTTCGGCTTCAACCTCAACACCGACGACCATCCGGCCATTTACCAATGCTCCTGTTACTGCAATGCGAATTGGAGCGGGAACGTTTGAATAATTTATTAGTTCGTTAGCAATTCCAGCTTGTTGCCTGTTGTTGGAAACACGTCCATCCATAAACAAGGTTGGAACGCCACGAATTAAGCCAGCCCCATAATACCCATCTCTTCTAATCTGGGCAGCAGCTGGATAGTCCTGGTACCATGGATCCGAATCTGACGGCCACCATACGTGGATACCAAGTGGACAAACAACATCATCTCCAACCTGCTCAATTGCGGCTTCCATTGCAGGTGCTAAACTTGCACATGGTGGGCATGTAGAAGATGTAAAGTCTTCAAATAATACCTTACGTGGGAATGCTTCTGCATTTCCAACGAATAAAAGCGAACCTAAAAACACAATAACCATCGTCATTAATAACGGACGACTCAAAAACCTTAACCCTCGGAACATTTCAAACCTCCTGAAAGTACTTTATGCAAATGCTTTTTTTACTCTCAAGCACATGCTTGTATCTATTAATGTAAAAAATCTACTCTGGATAAAAGAGATATGACTGATCATCCATATATAATACGCAGAAAAAATAAATAATGCAAGGACATCTAAGGTGCATAATGCTGGATTTGTACCAATACTGCTTGTTAATGGAAAATTATGATAATATATTGTTTAGTCGGAGACTTTTGTTTAGAAATTCAGGATTTTGGCAGAGCAAACAACTCATGGATTCACTTCTTCTTTTTGATAAATATCAAGGACTTGGTAACGATTTTGTATTATTGGACAAGTCCCGATCCAACTCCTTTAACACCCCTGATTCAAATACAATACGTAAGCTCTGTGACCGCCATTACGGTGTTGGAGCAGATGGAGTTCTAATCTTTAACCTGATTGAAGAAAACCGGCGCGTTGAGATGGTCTATTATAATGCAGATGGATCTCGAGCGGAAACATGTTTCAACGGATTACGCTGTATCGCAAAGCATGCAGTCCGAACGGGCAAAATCCCTCAAGATCAGCGTTTCATCATAATGAGTGATGCCGGTGAAATCAACTCAACAGTGAGAAGTGAGCATAACCTCGTTGAAATAGAGCTGGCTGGTCCTGATTTTTCAGCTAGTAAAATTGGATTGACCGACTCTAAAATGCTGATTGATGAAAATGTACCATACTCATCTAAAAGTTACGTAGGAACTGCTCTGTCAATTGGAAATCCACACTTTGTCGCCTGGGAGGAAGGTCAAGACCTTTCTGAGCTAAATGAGGAGATACTCAAACACGGCGCAGAGGTAGAAAACTCCTCGCATTTCAAGAATGGTGTGAACTTTGAACTTGCTTCAATAATCGACGAAACCTCTATCTACATGGCTGTTTGGGAAAGAGGTGTCGGACAAACATTTGCCTGTGGTTCCGGTGCGACAGCCACAGTTTGTGCCGGTGTTAAAACTGGTAGGTTGAGCCCTGATGTTGATATTTTGGTAAAAATGCTCGGTGGAGTTCTCACAATTCGCGTGCAAAAGGAATTAGAGCGCGTTTCCCTTAATGGTGAAGCTTCGCATGTCTTTTCCGGAGAGATTAATTCCGATGACATTTTACCCTCATAACTCACACGGTTTTTAGGGGTGGTTATCCATTTTCAATGTCATTTTCTTCCATTACTTGATTACCTTTAACACTAAAACAAGACATAATAACTGTGCCAAATAAATTTAAACCAGCCAAACGATTAAGCCTTCCGGGCTATCCTTTTGCAGAATTAGAACGAAAGGCAGCAGCGGTACGAAATGCTGGCCTGCCCCTTTACGATTTGTCAATCGGCGACCCGGACTTACCACCTCCTGAATTCGTAATTGATGCCACGACTCAGGCTCTTAGAGATGATCAATCCCATAAATATCCATCGAGTAGAGGCGATTTGAAGGTTCGCCAATCTGTTGCTAAATGGTTTAAGAGCAGGTTTAGAGTTGATCTTGATCCTGAGAATCAGGTTTGCATCTTGATCGGGGCAAAGGAAGGTCTGGGGCAACTCGCTCGCGCTGTTGTAAATCCAGGGGATATAGTCATTTCTCCTGAGCCGGGTTATCCCGTCTATTGGCGTGCAGGCTGTAAACTCGTTGAAGGGAATCTCAAATCGCTCGTTCTTGAACCGGAAAATAGTTATTTGCCTGATATCAAGGATTTATCAGGAGCAAAGCTGGTATACCTCAACTATCCTAACAACCCAACAGGTGCAGTTGCTACAGACAACTTCCTCCAATCGTTAGCTGATCTTGCTGAGGCAGAACCCGAGATGACGATTGCCTATGATATGGCTTACAGCGAAGTCACCTTTGGACAACCTGCACGATCAATCCTCGAGTTTACACAATCAGCAGTTGAATTTCATTCACTCAGTAAAATGGCGAATGCAACCGGGTACAGGGTAGGTTTTGCAGTAGGCGATCCGGCTCGTATTCAAGCCATGATCAGGATGAAAGAGGAAACCGATTCCGGAGTATCATTAGTTTTCCAACGTGCACTTGCAGCCACACTTGATAGCTATAAAAATGGAACTCCCCCTCCTGAGATATCCTCATTTATGGACATCTACCGCAACAGGAAAAAACAGCTCATTTCGGTTTTAGAAGATCGAAAAATTGAAGTCTTTGATTCTGAAGCAACCTTCTACGTCTGGTTCAGACCGGGAGGAAGCGAAACTGAATTTGTAGAAAAAGCAATAGCATCCGGGGTTCTCCTGACACCTGGTACTGGTTTTGGATCGTCATGTGGAGGATGGGTTCGGGCATCGGTAACTTGCCCTGACGAACCCTTTGAAAAAGCGTTAGATATTCTAAAATCAATTAAACTATGAGCAAAAACACACTCCAACCGTTTGATCCATGGGCTCGCCCGGAGCGAAAAAAGGTCACAGGACCGAAGTTTAAGAAGTCACTCGGGCAGAACTTTCTGCGTAGCGATGAGATTGCACAGCAAATCGCAGAGGCCATTCCGACCGAACACCTTGTTCTTGAAATTGGACCTGGAGATGGTTTCTTAACTCAGCAATTACTTGAAACAGATCATCGGGTTCTCGCTGTCGAAATAGACAAGACATGGATACCCAAGCTACATTCAAGATTAAAACATTATCGAGATTTCAAAGTAATAACAGGCAATATTCTGGAGTTAGACTGGAGATCTTTATCTGAGGAAGCAAGTGATATTGTCATCGCAGGTAATCTGCCCTATCATCTGGCAACTGCAACACTTTTCGCTGTATGTCAATTTATCCGCGAACAAATCCCTCCGTTTGTACATGAGATGATTGTGATGGTGCAGCATGAGGTTGGGCTTCGTCTATCAGCTCAGCCCAATTGCAAAGCTTACAGTGCAATAACGCTTCTTTCAAAATATCATGCGGATGTTGAATACCTGTTTAAGGTGCCTGCAAAACACTTCATCCCTCAACCACGAGTTGATGGCGCGATTGTCCGCTTCAAGTTTAAGCACAAGGCTGAGATGCCTGATGTTGATTACATGCAGTTTCGCAGGATAGTTAGGGGCTGTTTTGCCCAACGCAGAAAGATGATGAGAAATAGCCTTAATGTGATAAATGAAATTCCCGACGGATGGCGGGATCTGGATTACGATTTTACCCGCAGACCAGAACATTTTTCATTTGATGAGTTCGTGGCCTTAAGCAAAGATATTCTTGCATTGGGCCTAAAAACAAATGGCTGATTTCCAAGTCGAAATCGAAAAGATGCCAATCACCCCTGACGAATGGTTTGAGTTGGTTGAAGTCGAAGATGACAATTCTCTCGCCCAAGTCCTTGAAGAGCAAAGACCGGCTGATATAGCCACTCTCATCGAACAGATCGCTTTTGACCTGCGGCTGCATATATTCAATCTTCTCAGCACCCAAGCAGCCGCCGAGGTTATTGCAGAACTGGATGGTAACGACCAATCTCTAATTATAGACCGGATTCCAATAGACAAACGTGTAGCAGTTGCATCTCACCTTGCAAGTAATGAGATTGCTGATCTTCTGGGTGAAATAAGACCTGAACATGCCGAGACAATCCTGCGCCGACTGCCTCAAAGCAAACGTACACAGGCTTCGGAACTACTTACATATGATGAAGATTCCGCCGGTGGGATAATGGCGAAGGAAGCCATATCCGCTCCTGTGAGCAGTACAGTAGATGAAGTAATCAGTCGTATTCGTGAGACTGCATGGAAAGACGAAGATTTCTACATTGTCTATCTAATTGACGATCAATATCTGATCAGGGGAACTGTATCTATCAAGGATCTGATAGTTGCACAACCCAATCAGGCAGTCAGTGAGATAATGGACGCTGACATCATAAAAATCCACGTTAGTATGGATCGTGAAGAGGTTGCCGGGCTTTTCATGCGATACGATCTGGTTGCTGCCCCGGTTGTCGATAATGAAGACCGCTTTCTTGGCAGGATCACTCATGATGATGTCCTCGATGTCATGGCAGAAGAGGCAGAGGAAGACATTGCCCGGCTTTCAGGACAAGTTGAGATAGATCCGGGGGAAAGATCATTTGTCCGAAATTTACGCAGCCGTTTGCCCTGGCTTTTGCTCGGATTATTAGGTGGGATATCTGCAGCCGTGGTAATTTCAAATTTCGAGGGGCAACTCGCACGTATAACATCATTAGTGTTTTTTCTCCCTCTCGTTGCTGCGATGGGCGGAAATGCAGGAATTCAAACATCATCAGTAATGGTTCGTGGTCTTGCAACTGGCGAGATAAGCGGATATGGGCTGGCTGGTAGATTAGCTAGAGAGGGCATTCTGGCACTATTTGCCGGATTAATATGCGGCATTGTAACCTTTTTTGCTTGCTGGTTTTGGCAAAAAGATGGTATGCTGGCATTGGTCGTCTCATTCTCATTGGTTTTTGTGATTATTTTTTCAGCAATTCTTGGCGCAGTCGTACCTCTTGTGCTGAAGCGTTACGGCATGGATCCAGCTTTGGCGACTGGTCCATTCATCACAACAATGAATGATATTGTCGGTCTCTTCATTTATCTGGCAGTTGCATCTATGATTTTGCTTAATAAACAACTATGAATTCATTTTGAGGCTCAAATCAAGCAGAATAAACTTGACTGCTCAGCATTCATACATTATATTTTCACGTTTGTAGAATGAAGATTAATATATCTAAACTTGATACTGGAATCAGCGAATGGGAAGAGATAATTGAACCGGCAAAGTTAGAGCTTTCACTGGATCAATTCACTTCTCCCATCCAGATTGGTTTTCATGTTGAAAAAGGTGTTGGCAAGATTCGTTTGAATCTTTCTGCGTTTACCACTGGATTATTAATTTGTGATAGATGTGGAGAAGATTTCCAGCAGCAGATTTTCGGTCGCAATACCGTTTTTTTTGTTCAGCGTGAGGAATCTTTGCCCGATGAAATGCCTGGGGATGAAACACGCAGCTTCCTTCCCGGTGAAAACAATCTTGACATAACGGTCGAGATATTAGATGCAATTCTTCTTTCAATACCAATGCAGAATATCTGTACAGGTGGTTGTAAAGGATTATGCATAGATTGTGGTGTAAATTTGAACCAGGAAAGTTGCACTTGCATCCATGATTCTAAAGAAGACGATTGAATCACGTTTGATTGGATTCAGATACACCGTTTTTACTCGTAATTTTGTAACTTAACAACATAGAGGATACAATGCCTGTCCCAAAGAGACGGATATCCAAAAGTAAAATACTCATGCGACGCAGTCACCATCGCCTGACAAAACCAACCATTATGGAATGCCCGAATTGTCACGATATCAAACAACCGCATACAGTATGCCCCGAGTGCGGTTTCTATAAAGGTAGACAAGTAATTGCACCTCGCGAGTCGTAAATTAATCGGCTTCAGGTTTTGGTTCTAATTCTACCATTTAAATGAAGATCGCACTTGATGCATTCGGGGGGGACTATGCCCCTGAGGCAACCATTGGTGGTGCTCTTCTCGCTTGTCAGAAAGCAGATCTGTCCGATCACTCAGAGTTGGAAGTCTATCTATTCGGGAAAAAGGACAGAATTCTTAAGCATTTAGGCAAAAACTATTCTGACAGAATAAAGATCTTTGATACACCAAACGAAGCTTCAAATGATTTGGTTGACCCACATGCTTCGGGAAGAGACGGGAATTCCCCGATAAGAACGGCCTTGCGGCAACACCACAAAGGCAATGTAGATGCCGTAGTTTCTGCTGGCACTACCGGTGCTCAAGTTGTGGCTACATTGTTTGAATTAGAGAAGTGCTCAGGCATTACACGCCCGGTGATTGGTTCTTCCTTTCCAACTGCAAAGGGAAGTTCTTTCGTTTTGGACGTGGGTGCAAGACTTGTCGCATCAGCACATCATTTAGTACAGTACGCAACGATGGGACATGTTTATGTTCAAGAAGTTCTTGGAATCTCAAATCCACGCATAGGATTATTAAATGTCGGACACGAAAAGTTAATCGGCAAGAAATCCTCAATTGACGCACATAAGTTACTTTCAGAGAGTAACTTTAATTTCATCGGCTTCGTAGAGGGCCATGATATTCCTGCTGGTAATGCAGATGTTGTACTCACGAATGGTGTGGTAGGTAATGTTTTATTGAAATATACCGAAGGGTTACCAACTCTTTTACAGGAGTTGTTACCTAAAGACTGTGATAAACAAATTCGAGATGAAATAGCAATACGATTCGATTCACAAGCCTATGGTGGAGAACCACTGCTGGGTGTAAAAGGTGTATCAATAATTTGTCATGGTTCTTCAACTGACAGGGCTATCTCTTCGGCAATCATGCAGGCGGAGAGAATATCAGAAGTAAAACTGCATGAAAAGATAGAGAAATTTTTTAACGCAAACAAAATCAAACGGATTGTTTGCCTCAAAAAACCATTGGCTTAATTGACTTGCTGACTGAGAAATTTAAGAAATGCTTATCGGCAATGGTTTACAAATCTGAAAACAATTAGCAAAACACATACGGAGAAAAGATAATGGCCTCTTACGAAGAAAGAGTCAAAGAGATTATCGTAGAACAATTAGGTGTAGATGCAGCTGCAGTGACACCTGAAGCATCATTTGTTGACGACCTGGGTGCCGATTCACTCGACACGGTTGAACTCGTCATGGCATTTGAAGAAGAGTTTGACCTTGAGATACCTGATGAAGAGGCTGAAAACCTGACGACTGTCGGTAGATCCCTAGATTATCTCAAATCCAAATTATCCTAAACAGGAGAGTGAATTAGCCGTGGCGCTTACTCCAATAACACCGCGTCGAGTCGTAATAACCGGGATAGGCGCGATTACACCAATCGGCAACACAATTGATGCACTCTGGGATAGCCTGGAAAATGGAAAATCAGGCATCAGCAACATAACTCATTTTGACACATCTGAGTTTCCAGTGCACATTGCCGGTGAGGTAAAGGACTTTGATCCAACGCTTTGCATCGAAAGAAAAGAAGCGCGACACATGGACCTTTACAGCCAATATGCCGTAACATCATCTGTACAGGCAATCGAAGATTCCAAGATCAACTTCGACAACTGTGATCGTGACCGGATTGGAGTGATAATTGGTTCTGGTATTGGTGGAATGAATACGTCTGAGAACCAACATTCCCTACTCATGAAACGTGGACCTCGTCGCATATCACCATTTTACATTCCAATGCTGATATCTGACATTGCAGCGGGATTGGTTTCAATTAGATATCAACTGCGGGGCCCGAATTACGCAACGACATCAGCCTGTGCTACTTCTGCTCACGCCCTCGGCGTGGCAATGAAGACAATCAGGTACAATGATGCTGATGTTATTATTGCGGGAGGTTCTGAAGCTCCAATAACAAATATGGGGCTCGGTGGTTTCTGTTCACTGAAAGCTCTTTCGACCCGGAACGATGCACCTGAAATTGCCAGTCGTCCATTTGATCTGAAACGAGACGGCTTTATAATGGCTGAAGGTGCGGGAATCATGGTGCTCGAAGAATTGGAGCACGCAAAAGCTCGCGGAGCACACATTTATGGTGAATTAGCCGGGGCAGGTTTCACCGGTGATGGTCACCATATAACTGCTCCTGCTGAAGACGGAAATGGCGCGATCAGGGCGATGAAGATTGCAGTAAAAGATGCTGGACTTGAGCTAAGTGATATAGATTACATTAACGCGCATGGCACTTCTACTCAGCTCAATGACAAATCGGAAACAGCAGCTATAAAGGTTGCCTTCGGCGAACATGCCTCCAAATTAGCAGTAAGTTCCACAAAATCAATGCATGGTCACATGTTGGGAGCTGCCGGAAGCGTCGAAGCAATAACAGCTCTACTTGCGATTGAAAAAGGTATTATTCCTCCAACTATTAACTATGAATTTCTGGACCCGGATTGTGATCTTGACATTACACCCAATATTGCGGTTAAAAAGACAGTTAACGCAGCAATCAGCAACAACTTTGGGTTCGGTGGTCATAATGCTTCTCTGGTGATAAAACGATACTCTTAACTTTCGGAATAATAAAAGATTTAGTTACCCGGGTTTCGGTAAACGATGAAGAGCTTATCTTACCGATCAAGGAGATCGAAAAGGTGATAAACTATCATTTTCGAAACCCCGGATTAATGCAGCAAGCACTTACCCACCGCTCTGTGTTACAGGAAACAGGGGAAGGCCGGTCTCATTCCAATGAACAATTGGAGTTATTGGGAGACGCGGTACTTGATCTGATTGTTGTAGAGTACCTCTATCGAAGCTTTCCTGATCGTCAGGAGGGTGAACTCAGCAAGATGAAATCAAGAGTTGTCAGCGGTCATTCTCTTCAGAAGATTGCCCGAACAATGGATCTTGGCAAATTTATTCTAATGAGTGAAAATGAAGCCCGTAATGGGGGACGAGAGCGCGATTCTATCCTTGAAGATACTATCGAGGCTATCGTTGCTGCAATTTACCTCGATGGTGGACAAAAAGCAGCTCAGAAGTTCATCACGAAGTTTATCATGCCAACAATTGATAATATTGTTGATCTGGATGTCGATGATAATTATAAAAGCCAACTTCTCGAATATGCCCAGGCTATGAACTGGAAAAGCCCAAGTTATATTGTTATTAATGAAAGTGGTCCCGATCATGCGAAAGAATTTGATGTTGAAGTTATGGTTCGGGGTGAGTCATTGGGCAGGGGAATTGGAAACAGTAAAAAAGCAGCACAACAGGAAGCTGCCAAAAACGCGTTGAAAGAACTTGACACATAAGTTCTTAACAGTAAATGTCTTTTGCTAATAAAGACACTTGATCATAGTAATCAATACTTTGGAGGATAAATGGATTATTTCCTGACAGAATCCCAGACAGAAATCAGGGATCTTGCTCGACGGATCGCGAATGAGAAGGTCAAACCGGTTGTAGCCAAGCACGACCGTGAGAGCTCATTCCCTTGGGATATTGTAGAGGAATTCAGGAATGCTGGATTGTTCAGTGTTTACATACCAGAGGAATTCGGTGGCCTGGGTGGCGGCATTATGGAGTTAGTTATTGTCACCGAAGAATTGTCTCGCATCTGTGGTGGAATATCTCTGGCAGTCGCTGGCACAGCTCTTGGAACTTTCCCTATACTTCTCAGTGGAAATGATGATCAACGGGCTCGTTTTCTCCCGGATCTCGTTGCCGGGAAGAGTCTGGCAGCGTTCTGCCTGACAGAACCAGCAGCTGGAAGTGATGCTGGAAATATCCAGACTAAAGCGGTGCGCAAAGGTGACAAGTACATTCTTAACGGTACAAAGCACTTTATTACGAATGCTTCAGTCGCGAAAGTATATACTGTTGTCGCCTCAACGAATCCTGACAGAGGCACCCGCGGAGCCTCTGCATTCATAGTTGAAGATGGGACTCCTGGGCTTCGATTTGGAAAAGTTGAAGATAAAATGGGTATCCGCGCTTCAAAAACCTGTGAGGTTATTTTTGAAGACTGTGAGGTTCCAGTTGAGAATCGACTTGGACGCGAAGGTGAAGGATTTAAGGTTGCAATGCGAACGTTAGATCGTAGTCGACCTGGAGTTGCCGCACAGGCTGTTGGAATCGCCCAGGGTGCTTTCGATCTTGCAGCGGAGTATGCTTCCAAGCGTGAGCAATTCGGCAAATCTATTGGTTCTTTCCAGGGTGTACAATTCATGTTGGCTGATATGGCAACACAAGTTGAAGCAGCCAGGGCGTTAGTTTACGCAACCGCCAGAATGATAGATTCCGGCGCAAAAAAAATCGCCAAAGAATCGGCAATGTGTAAAGTTTACGCTGGTGATACCGCGATGAAGGTCTCAACTGACGCTGTTCAGATTTTCGGTGGCTACGGTTATATGCGGGATTACCCAATCGAGAAGTTCATGCGTGATGCAAAGATCACCCAGATCTATGAAGGCACAAACCAGATTCAGCGAACTGTCATTGGCAGGCACATCCTCAAAGAGACCGCATCAAAGATTAAGTGATACTTTGAAATTATCTTTGTAAAGAAAAAGGGACACAAATTTGTGTCCCTTTTTCTTGTGCTATCATTTAATCACAAAAATCAATTACTCAGATCTGTGGTTGATTTCACCTGTGATGCGAAATCATTTGATCTCTCCAGCAAAGTATGTTGTGTACTCTTATTCTTTTTATAGCTCTGACCAAAATAATTGGTCAAACTGAACGACATCCCTTCTGCTCCAAATGCAAAACCTCTCTCCCATGACATTCCGATATTCATCTGCCAGGCTGGAGTGTTAAATCCAAGCCCGAAGGAATATTGTGTGCTTTCAATTCCACCTAACCCAAGACCAAAACGAATCGGCATGAATTTCACATAGGTCAGCTCCGTCCCAGCAGAAACCTTTGGTATGCGTGAGTGACCCGAAGATTCATTTAACCCCTGATACCAGGAAAGAAAAACATCAACATTGTCATCCAAAAATGTTTTCTGACCTGATAAGAGAAAATAGCGTGGTAATGGTGTGTCAAAATCACCTGCATCGAAAGTTGTATCACTATCATTAAAGAACCTCTTCCAATAATCGGTTTCCATTAATGAATCAATTTCTACACCACCTTGATGCGAAAACTCGATCTGATTTGCTTCTGTTTCTGTCCAGCTAATATTTCCGATCAAGTTTCCAATTGTTAGACCCACGTAGGTATCGATAGGATCAATTACTCCAGCTGCGCCGAGATCAAGTCCTACTCCATCACCTTTTTCAGACAAAAGGTACCTGAAGTTACCAGAAGCATCAATTGTTTCATTATTGATGAGTATGTGACCTTCGTGTTTGTCAAGAACGCCGCCCGCAATTCCATAGATATATTTGAAAGTTGCTCCAAGCGAAAACTCTCGAAGTAAATGATGCGGAGATGAAAACGCTTTAGCAATTGAATAGGAAGCTGTCGCATATCCAATCACCTCAGAATCAACATCTGACAGGTTGTATGACTTGGTAGTGTCATTACCGCTCAGGATCAGATCAAATATATCCCTCGGTATTTTGGTATCCAAAAACACAAAGGATTCTATATTAAATGAATGAGAGTTTACTGACACTCCAAAAATTGGAACGCCGCTATAACTATAAAGCTTAAAATCATCGGCTTCCATCTTGCCGAGTATCTCGAGCTTCTTTGGATCATCAAGATATGCACCCTTTACAAATGTTTCTGTAAGGTATTCTGGTGAGAAGGCATTGTTCCCGAATGATCCTCCACCAGATAATGGCAGATAGAATGAATAAGTTGGATTTGAGGACAATCCAAGATTTGCTGGATTCCAGCCGGGAGCCTGAACGCCAAACATAGCACCACCACTTGCGCCAGCCAATCCAAGAGCCCGACCAGTTTTCATTGGTTGTGCGTAAATTGATGTGGACAATAAACATAACGTTATCAACGCGATGCTAAAAATGTTGAATCTTTTTTTCATTTAATCATCCTCCTCTTCTGCATCAATTAAATATCGAACAGTGGCAGAAGCCTGAACCGATACGGAATCCTCGGCGTAAAGATGCACAAATTCGCCGCCAGTGCTGTTGAGTACGAGAACTTGCTGTGTGTATAAAGGAAGCAATTTCATTATATCCAACTGATCTGGCGTTAACTCAAAAATCAGCTCGCTTCGAGCAGCCTCCCTTACCCTGTGATTAAGTATTTCTGCTTGAGGTAAACTGGCCGTCAGAATTGTATCCATACTCTCAAGGTTATTTCCCATTAGCAACTTGACCTGACCGGATAATGGCACACTGTTCTCGACGATGACCCGCATGGAAACATTTTCAAGCGGATAATCGAATTCTTCTGATAATGATATAGGATCGGTGGTCATGGAGGTACCATCCAATGAGAATTTCAAGTCTGACATCAAAAGCAAATCTCCTGAGAATCCTTGATCTTCATTAATCATCATCAGCCCGGCATCGGGGAAATAATACGACCCTACTTTAACAGAGCCAGTTGATTGAATTCGCGTTGGAATAATTTCGATTAAGCGATCAATTCCCAATATTTCAATTGTTCTGTCACCCGGTGTAAATGCAAAGCTGGTATCAAGAACTTCAGTTTGAGTATCATTGCTCGAGATAATTTGCAAATCAAGCTGAACCGAAACACCAATATCATTTAGGAGGTCGACTCTAACATTGGCTTGTTCGAAATTAATATTATCCAGTCCCTCCGGTATCTCGACATCAATATCCTGAGTACCCATATCGAATTCTTCTTTTACCAGCGCACCTTCCAGAGAACTGAAGAACATTTCATCGGTCCAGTATTCGATTTCAACGCCTTGATTGCTTGATATCTCAACAGCCTGATCCTCGGGATTTTGATATGTTACCCGTGTGTTTTCAGTAGCGACATGATTTCGCACTTTAAATTGTTGATCATCGAGTGGCATATTGAAAGCCTTTCCTGACAATTCAATTTCATTTTCAGATGTCGAATTGGGGTCAATTACAAAATGCAGTGAATCAGGACTGCCATCTGGTAGAATAATATTGTCAAATATCATATCTACAAATATCCTGAAGCCTGTAGTATTTGTCAATCTCAAGTGAGCCATTCCAGATTTTATCTCTGCTGAGACTATTGTGATATCTTCATCTGAGGGAATGGAGTGAGGTGAGTCAAAATCTTGCCGATCTACTTCTGCCTTAGCTGCGGTAACCAATGTCGAACTAATTCCAATATCGATTTTCAAGTTGCTGCCATCAGACATTGTAATCGGACCCGGTGTAAATGGCACCTGACCCTGGATCTGAACGAGAATCTCACTATGAATCTGCTGGCCAGACAGGTCAATATCTCTCGACTCAGAGTTGCCGGTTTGTATCGGTTGATCATAGCTTACCGTGCCAATTGCCTCGCGAACTCTCTGTCCTCCTCGGTTGACAATTGTGCTCAGGGAAATTTGAAGATTTACAATATCAAATGGGAAGGTATTCGAAACAGTCATGGTCAAAGTGCCTTCCTGGATATTCACCCATTGAAATACTTCAAAAGACAGAGAGTCTTCAACTCCCCCGAAATCGAAGGCAGGAATTAATGGATATTCTCCTCCAGTTTCAAAGTCATCACTTAACTGCTCAATTATTATTGAGCTATTCTCGAGAGGAGGTTCTTCTATTGAAATTAAACCGATCTGATTTGTATAATTTCCACGACTTGATTGGTCTACTCTCAGCCTTTCAGCAATAATCTGAGGCTCAATCTCGTCCTTGTACTCAAATCTCAATTCTGAGCTGGTGCTATCCTCAAAAATAGCCCACCCATTTTCATCGAACTCAGATTGATCGTTGGTAAGCTCTCCAAGACGATACACCTTCTCACTGAATGGGATTGTAAGTTCTATATCCCAGACAGGCGCCCCGACGTTTTCAATGTCGAGACTACATCCCGCAACAAAAGCCATCCCGATTATAAGAAACATCAGAACGGGCAAGAGATATTTTGTCATATTAACCTCGGTTGTTGAATCCGGATAATAGTTTAATCTATCTGTCTAATTTAATTAAAATTAAAAAACAAACACCCCCGAAAATTAAGCTTTTCTGTTATTCAGGGGTGTCGATATAATGTGTCGTACCTTTAAGGAAGTTACTTCAGAAGATTTACAAGATTGTCCTGTTCCCAGGGTAAACCTAAATCTGTTCTGCCAAAGTGACCGTAAGCTGCTGTTGCCCTGTAAATTGGTCTCTGTAGATCCAATCGTTCAATGATTGCGTCAGGGGTTAAATCTATGCTCTTTCGGACTATGTCAGTGATCTCCATATCAGGGAGTTTACCAGTATTAAATGTCTCGACCATAAGCGAAACTGGTTCTGCGACACCAATTGCATAAGCTATCTGAATCTGACACTTGTCTGCTAAACCGGCAGCGATTATGTTACGAGCTACATGACGCGCAGCGTATGCCCCAGACCGATCTACTTTCGTTGGGTCTTTTCCGGAAAAACAACCACCACCATGAAGTGCCATCCCACCATAGGTATCAACGATAATTTTTCTTCCAGTTAAACCCGTGTCTGCATGTGGACCACCTAGTACAAAACGCCCGGTTGGATTAACATGAATTTTGACTGTATCTTTATTTATCAAATTCGTCGGGATATGCTTGAAAATTAGTTTTTCAGTTATATCTTTCCGGATTGTTTCCTGATCTACATCCGCATCATGCTGAGTAGAAACAACAACCGTTTCGACTGATACGGGCTTATCGTCTACATATCTGACAGAAACTTGGGTCTTTCCATCTGGTCTGAGATAGGTTAGCTCATTACTCTTTCTGAGCTCGGTCAGACCTTTCGCGAGAGTGTGAGCTAACTGAATCGGTAAAGGCATCAACTGTTCTGTCTCATTTGAGGCAAACCCGACCATCATTCCCTGATCGCCAGCGCCAGCTACATCTACGCCTAATGCAATATCTGTAGACTGCTGATCTATTGTGGTAATCACAGCACAGGTCTTAGCATCAAACCCGTATGCTGCCTCAACATACCCGATATCATGAATGACATCTCTGGTTATTTTTGGGATATCAACATAAGTCTTAGTTGAAATCTCCCCACCAACTAATGCCATTCCCGTTGTCAGAAATGTTTCACATGCGACACGACTTAATGGATCATCTTTAAGTGTTGCATCCAAAACAGCATCTGAGATTTGATCCGCAATCTTATCCGGATGCCCTTCAGTTACCGATTCAGATGTAAAAATGTATTCTTTCTGCATTTACTTTCCTTTTATCGTATATGTTTCTTTCCCATCAATTTCGGCGGAAGTTAATGAATCTACAATTCATATAGAATTCTGAACTTACAATTTCAGCCAGCTTGAGGAACCTAAATTTACTTGATGCAATCTTCCGATTACCTCTGCTCTGTAACCAATCAGTGTTTTTGAGATCATAGCTCTCTGGACGATCGATTTACCTCCGATCATGCTGTTCTGGATAATGGTCTCACTGATTTTGCAGTTTTTCCCAATTGAAACATATGGACCGATTATGGATCTATCAATCACTGCCCCTTCACCAATGAATACTGGTGGAATGATAACTGATTGTTTTACTTCCACCCCTTCCATTCCGCCACCATCGCGCTTTAGGATATACCGATTGGTTTCAAGTAATGTCTCTGGATTTCCACAATCAGACCACCCGGTTATCGGAACAGTTTCGATAACCTCACCCCAATCGATCAAAAGCTGCAAGGCATCAGTTATCTGATATTCTCCCTTGACAGTGATACTTTTCTGCATTGTCTCTTTGATTGCAGATTTAAGTTTCACTGCGTCACGTATATAATATACGCCTACAATCGCAAGGTTTGATGGTGGTTCTTTTGGTTTTTCTACAAGCCTTATGACTTTGTTGCCTTCGACTTCGACGACTCCGAATTTTCTCGGATCATCTACCTCTTTCACACCAATGGCATTCACACCACGTTTCATTGCAGGAACCATATCTGTGTCAAGTATCGTATCACCCAAAATGACCAATGCATCTTCATCACCTGGATCAATTCCAGTATGAATAGCATGACCTAAACCAAGTTGAGGTTCCTGAAGCCGGAAATCTATTTCAAGATCAAACCTTCCCTTAACATACTTTTTAATCTCGTCGCCAAGATGCCCGTGAATAATCGTTAAACTGGTTGCACCCCATTCAATAACCTGTTGAATAATATATTCAAGGATTGGTTTCCCTGCAATTGGCAAGAGGGTTTTAGGAAGAGTGTATGTGTAAGGTCGCAGCCGGCTTCCGACTCCGGCTGCGGGAATTATCACCTTCATGAGCTGTTTCCTTTGTGGTTGCGGTGCATGATGTTTTGGTTTCCCATTCCCGCAAATTCACATACAAATAATTTCAAATCACAGATTGGGATTGAGATTACTCGTTCGATTTGGGTTGTTCTGAGTTCTCAGATCCAATATCCTGATTAAAATTTTCATCAAGGTCATCTGGCGGAATCCAGGGTTCAACATCTTTTTTGGATTCCATTTCAGGGTCTGGTTCATCCGTAGATACCGAATTAGATTCTGGTTCAGGATCAGGTTCTGGATCAGGTTCCGATTTTGGTGGCTCGCCTCTAAGTTTTATCTCAGGAATCACTTTGAGTTCAGTTGGATCGTTACCTTTTAATGCTGCTAAGAAAAGGCTAACATAATCAGCAAGAACTATTCGCGAAAGAGTTAATTCAAACTGATCACTTCCAGCTGCAGGGAAAGGCAAGCAAGCAAATCCCTTCTCGTAAAAATATTCTGCAGCGATTGAGAACGTTTCACGAAGATCGGGTGAATCATTTGGGTCTGCAAGAAAGATCATTGCCCATTTTTTGTGATCCAAGTTAATTAATCCCTCAACGGCATTATGCAGTCCCTCTGGAATTTCAATCTGGAAAGCTGGATGATTGCTGTTTTCATTCAGTTGTGCACTTAACCTGGTTGCGATACCAGTGCATGCTTTCGAGTAAAAAACAATTACACTTTTGCCTTTTATCGTCGTCGAGATAGGTAGTGCTGCCCTAATCAAGGGATGCTCGGTCGGTTCGTCTTTATCCAGACTTACAGCTAATCGGGTTGCGGCTTTTTCGAGTTTCTCTACCTGCTTAGGTAAAACTATATCCCACCTCACCATGAGGGAAATCGCCAGCCCCAAAGCCCAACCTAATGCGGCTCGAGGCTGATATCCTGTAGGAATTCTCCAGATTGGGATAGATTGCTCCCATGCCATTCTTGTGAGCTCTCCACCGGAAGATATATAGACATTGGATCTTAATCCACCATATACCTGATCAGCTATTTGAATTATTTCACGAGTACTGCCTGAATAGCTTGAAACGATCACACCTCGAGTATCTCGCGGAGGAATAGAACCTCGATGGACAATAACTTTGTTTGGATTCTCGAGCATGTCTCCGATTAAATCACCAGCAATCGCTGATCCTCCAAGCCCGATAAGGTGAACCTTGTCCCGGCTGAGTGGCATATCACCCTCATCATACTTTAATGCCGTTTCAAAGGCCGATTTTATTTGTACGGGCAGCTCCAGAACATGATCTTCCATTTTGCTGACATCGAGTTTGCGCAGCTTTTTTACGATCTTACTTACTTCTTCTGGAGTGCTAATCTGTGGAGATACTTCCCAGATATTCACATTTCTTCCCAGTTAATTAACTTAATGAAAAACAAAACGACAATTTCTAAACCAACTCATCCTTCTCAATCAATCACTAACAAGTTGGGAAATCTATATTGTCAACAAAGATTTTTTCACGATCCGGTGTCCTCTATTCACCATACCTGGCGATAATTTCTTCTCTAGTCTTTCCAAGAATATCGTATTTCTTTCCTACTTTTTCAAATGACGAGATGGCTTTATCAAGATGTTCCAGATCATGTCCCGCTGATAATTGTACGCGAATGCGAGCCAATCCCTTTGCAACAACTGGGAAAAAGAATCCGATCACATAAATACCCTCAAAATATAAATCGCGAGCTATATCCTGAGATAACTTTGCATTGTAAAGCATAATCGGAACAATTGGGTGAACTCCAGGCTTAATGTCGTAACCAATGGCCGTCATTTTATCTCGGAAGTACATTGTATTCCATTCAAGCTTATCCCTTAACGCTGTTGATTCCTCCAACATGTCTACAACTTGAATTGCTGCTTTTACAACCACTGGTGCCAGACTATTCGAGAATAGATAAGGACGTGAACGCTGACGCAGCATTTCTATTATCTCCCTACGACCTGTAGTAAAACCGCCTGACGCACCCCCCATTGCCTTTCCGAGAGTGCTCGTTATAATATCAACCCTGTTCATGACATTGTGATGTTCATGGGTGCCACGACCAGTTTTTCCGATAAATCCTGTACAATGGCTATCATCGACCATCACTAAAGCATCATACTTTTCTGCGAGATCACAAATCTTATCAAGACGGGCAATAGTACCATCCATGGAAAAAGCTCCGTCCGTGCACACCATACGGTATCTAGCACTCTGTGCATCTTTAAGTTTTGCTTCGAGATCATCCAGATCATCATGTTTAACTATATATCGTTTCGCTTTACTAAGACGTATACCATCAATTATTGAAGCATGGTTTAGAGCATCTGTTAAAATCGCATCTTGTTCCTTCATAAAAACTTCAAACAATCCCCCATTAGCATCAAAACAAGATGAATAGAGAATAGTGTCTTCCATGCCCAGAAAGTGCGCAATTTTTCTTTCGAGCTCTCGGTGAATATCCTGTGTCCCGCATATAAAGCGAACAGAGGACATCCCATATCCACTTTGATCGAGACCTGCATGTGCAGCTTTAAGAACCTCCGGGTAGCTCGATAGCCCGAGGTAATTATTTGCGCAGAAGTTTACAACATTTTCCAGAGGTGCATTATTGGGATACTCAACCTGGATTGCTGCACCTTGAGGTCCATGTATATATCTTTCTTCCTTGTACAGACCCGCAGACCGAACATCCTTAAGTTCGTTTACAAGATCGTTTTTTATTTTTCCGTACATAATTACTCGTTGGTTTGACTGTGGTTAATTACAGTACATATCCAAAACAGAATATGAAATGCCGATTATTTTTGTAGAACAATCTGTTTTGTGACGATCTGATCATCGATTTGAGCCCGAACAATATATTGACCACTTGTCAGATTATCAGCACTCCAACTATAAACAAGTTGACCGGGTTGTGCCTCTCCCTCATCGATGAGTTGAATAAATCTACCTAATTGGCTAAAAACCTCAACCTTAACAAAAGAATGTTTTGTCAAACTAATACTAATGTTCGCAACATTGTTAAATGGATTTGGACTAACAGTTACCAATCCATGTTCAAGTGGTTGATTTTCTTTGTCCTTTTCAATGAATAGTGGAACATAAATGTTCCTGAATACTGATGATGCACCTGTGATAAAAATCCCGTCAGTAACTTGAACAGTCCATGTGAATTCCCCCCCAACATCGGGGTTAAGTTCTTCTCTCAGATATGATAATGGCAGGAATGTGTCACTTATTCCAGAAAATGGGATTGTATCCCCACCGACAAAGAACAATACAGTGTAAAACAAATCATCTCCATCAACATCTTCAGATCCCGCCCACCTGAATGATGAATCGGGCATATCCCAGAGGATTGTCTGCTCATTCTCGGGGAAAAGCAGATCAAATGAACCGGGAGGATTGATCCGGGGTGGAATATGATTGGTGAAAGAAGACGATGCCCCAACTGTAAATGCACCATCCGTAGCTTCCACCGTCCATGAAACATCCCCATCTTCAGAGATACCAATCAGATTGTTGACAATAGAGATCGGGATACTGGTCTCGGTAATTCCTGAAGAGTCTAATAGATTTTGTCCAACGCCTAACCTCAACGTATATAAAACCTGATCACCATCGACATCTTCAGACTCCTGCCATACAAACATAGTATCGGGGCTATTCCATTGAATTTCCTCTCCATCTCCGGGAACTAAAAGATCAAATGCTGATGGAGCATCTGCAATGGGATCAACATTGACAACAAACGTGTCCGCAAGTGTCTCCTCACCATTATAAGCTGTAATAATTGTCTCCGATGATCCAAACCAATCTCCTTCTGGAGACAAAAAAAACTCACCATTCCGTTCAATCCGGCTTATAAGCCCAGGTGCTGTCACCTCATATTCAACTCCTCGAGTCGAACTCTTAAACACCGTGTCAAGATCTGCAACTAAAAACTCCTCACTGTCTTCCTCAATATTCCAGTCAGGAATTGGATTATCAACAACAAAAACCGGTAGCACATCGCAAATTACTCTGAATGCTAACTCGCGAGGGTCCCATGCATTTGATAACGAAAAAATATTTGTCGCGTTTGCATCAACAGCATCGGCGGAAAAAGTGAAAGTCACACGCTGAGAACGACCGGGAGCAACGTTAAAAGAAGAAGGTTCAATTGTCCAGAAACCATTATCCGAAACCATCTCTTCAACTACGAGTTGAGCACCACCACGACCACCGTTATCTGGGTTGTTGATGTTCAAATTAAATGTGTAAACTTCTCCCCAGAACAAATCACCCAAGAACCAGTTCATGTTGATTCCCCACCATCCTCCCCATGCATTATTTTCACCCTGAGGCCAACTTGTGGTAATGTTTGGATAGTCCTCAATATGTCCGGCGATGGGGACGGTATATTCTTCTCTTGAAGGGTCGTTACTGGTAAAATAAAGATTTACAAATTGGTGAGGTTCATCTTCGGGAAACATGTTGCCCTTCTGCACGCAAACAAACCACTGGGCTCGGCCAATCCCAACAACACCTTCAAGACTTAAAACTTCTTCAACTTCTTCATCTTCACCGGGGATAAAATATACACGGACCCATTCCTGATCTGCTGGTTGAACTTCAACGGTCCATATGAGCTCTTCATTAGCGTGATTTCCCTCGCTATTATCAATCCGGAGTGTATCTCTGGACCAGCGGTCAATTATATTTCCCTGCCATTCAACGGGATCTCTTGTATCAAGTCTTCTCTCAATATGACGAGGGTGTACATCAAAGTCAGGACGTGCCAAAAGAACTGGTGCAATGAGTATAATTGTCACAAAAATTATTGTGATGAATTTCCATAAAGCTTTCTTTTCGACCATTTTGACCTCGTTTTACCTGCGCACAACTTAAATCGCAATTCCAACTAATCCTGAAATGCGGTAAATAAATGTTTACCGTGATTTTGCCTGCCCATCACAGTCTAACTAAACTGGATTATTTATACAACTTTCCCAGTTCGTGTCTTGTTCTGAGATTTTTGAGCATATCCTTTGTCATTGCATCCAAATCCCAACTGTGTTTCCATCCCCATTCTTTCCTCGCTGACGAATCATCAATTGAATTGGGCCATGAATCAGCAATTGCCTGTCTATAATCAGGTTCGTAGGTGATTTCAAAGTTTGGAATATACTTCTTTATTGATTCAGCCAATTCTGCAACACTAAAACTCATCGCGGAAAGATTATAGTCTCCATGATGCTTAAGGTTTGAAAAATCTGCATTAGCAAGTTGAATTGTCGAATTTATCGCATCAGGCATATACATCATCGGCAATCGAGTTTCTGCATTTACGAAGCAGGTGTATTTGCCCTTATCAATCGCTTCATAGTATATTGCAACTGCATAATCGGTGGTACCACCACCCGGCAGAGTTGCATGTGAAATAATCCCTGGATATCTCAATCCTCTAACATCCAATCCAAATCGCTGTACATAATAATCAGCTAAAAGTTCTCCACAAACCTTAGTAACACCATACATTGTTGTTGGTTTGAGACAACAAGCTTGAGGAGTATTCTCCAGGGGCACACCATTTCCCCAGACTGCAATTGAACTTGGGATAATTATTCTACACATTTCATACTTGATCCCTGCCTCGAGAATGTTGATAGACCCATTCATATTGACATTCCAAGCCATTTGGGGATTCTTTTCACCAATTGCAGAAAGAATTACAGCCATGTGATAAATTGTATCGATTTTATATTTGCTCACAATGTTGTCAATTGACGTCGTACTCAATACATCCATCACTGCAAATGGTCCAGAATCTGACATTTCCACCGTAGGCTTATTGACAATATCAGTTGCAATGACGTTTTCTGCACCGTATATTTTTCGTAATTCTAGAGTTAACTCTGAGCCGATCTGTCCTAAAGCTCCAGTAACCAGAATTCTCTTAGTCTCTCTCAGCATGTTCTTTAACTTCCGGATTGAAGTAGTTATGTTTACAGAGCAAATAGGATTGCACAAGGGTACAGTCCGTAGTCTTAGGTATGTATAAGAATAACATGCCGCTAAAACTGAAAGGCTCTTTTGATAAACAGTGTAGTTGGTTTCTCTAATTCACAAAATATGAAAGAGATTAACTATTGAGTAAAAGTAATGTGAATTGCGTAGTTTGTCAACAATATAGGTAATGTTTTAAGCAGTTAAGCTTAATGAATAGTTCTGGAAATTAGATAGATGAGATAATTAAGAAATTGTTTCTTCAGCCCAGATTAAATACTCCGCCTTCAACCGCCAGCTCACACCATATCTTTGACTGGTTCTTTGAGATATAAGCTCTGGCTTGTTCAAGCAATAAGGTGCATTCTTCATCTGTTCTTTCAGGATCATGGTGCGTAAGAACTACATGAGGTACGGCTGCCTTCCGAGCAATGTCGATCACTTCCTCATATGTGGAATGACCCCAACCATGGTGAGCTTTGATCTCAGAGGGAAGGTATTGGGCATCATGAATCATTAAGTTAGCTCCCTGGCAGAAATCAACTAATTCTTCAGGTTTATGCCCTCCCTTATATTCCATGCCGATTTCATTATCTGTAATAAATACAAAAGAATGTTCATCGTGCTCGAATCGATAGGCAAATCCGTTTCCAGGATGATTGAGGTTCAAAGCAGTAATTTTCAGATCATCAATAACCAACGGGCATGGTAACTCTTTGTGAAAAATTAGCTTTGCCCTTAAGTTATCCATATTTACAGGTGAATAGCGATTATCATTCCTCTCAATAATGTCTCTTTGAAGTACTTCCTGAGCCATCAAATTACCATAAACATTAATTGTTGAGTCGGGATCGAAAGCTGGTGCGAAAAAGGTAAACCCGGAGAGATGGTCCCAGTGAGAGTGAGTGAGAAGCAGAGTTAGGTTTTTAATATCTTTGGATTTGAAAATTTGTTGCCCAAGTGGGCGAACTCCAGTTCCGGCATCAATGATAACGTGAGTTTTGTTGTTAACGTTAACTTCTACGCAAGTTGTATTCCCACCGATGCGAACGGTACTTGGACCAGGTGCGGGAATAGAGCCCCTTGCACCCCAGATGCTTAGTTTGATTGCCATATCAACTTGAATTTTGTTTGTAAAAAAAACTCGAGATATAGACTCACCGAATAGACAATATCTCGTATATTTCAACAGGATCACCTGGCAAAACCCCAGCTTTTTTACCAGCATGACCACAGTTTAAGGCGATTTCAATGCAACCATCACTCCCATGCAGCCAGAACAATTCGTTGTTCGGATGACTTGAATATGATTCAGAATACTCAATTTCATCAAACAATCCAAGCTTTATTTTCCCTGAAGTCTGATTTGGGATATCTGTTGCAATATTTCCAAAGGTATCTATGTAAAGAACTGTCCCTTCAAAACCAGTATTTGTTCTGTCAGGAGTGGCTGGACAAAATGTATTCTTAAGTTGTCCAAACGTGCCTATTTCAGAGAAATCCTTTCCCTCAACAATCTGAGCTGCAACCGGTACAAATAGATCCCTACCATGAAAAGTGTTTGATCTCCTGTTGTGATCAATATCTTCCCACCCAATCACTCTAACTTCAAAATCATCATCCCACCGAATAGATCTTGCAAAAACTCCATTATCAGGTCCTATCAGGATTCTCTTTCCCGACCGTATGATCACTGCTTGCCTGTCACTACCAACACTCGGGTCAACTATTGCTACAAATATTGAGTCATCAGGAAAAACCAATGCGGCCCTTGATAATAAATATGAACATGATTTAACATCACCAATTGCAACCTTATGACTGATGTCAATAATATGTCCTAATTGTGTACCTGCGAAAAAGGCTGCTTTAAGTTCACCAATATAACTATCTTTATCGCCAAAATCTGTGATGAGCCCCACTATTCTCGCTGTCAGACGACTCATTCTTCGGCATTTATCGAATCTGCTTTGTCAGACTCTTTGGGTGTTGAGAAATCTTGAAGAAATGATAAAATTATCAATAACGTCATGCCCACACACACTGAAGAATCAGCAACATTAAATGTAGGCCACCGTGTCATGATAAAATCGGGAAAATCCACGCTGATAAAATCAACAACCTTTCCTATCGCAACCCGGTCTATTAGATTGCCAACTGCACCCCCTATAATCAAACCGAGAGCAAGTCCCTGTCCACCACGAGAATAGGGTGATACAAATAAATAGGCTATCAGTACACATGCAGCAAAGGCGGAAATTACAGCCAGTATTACAGTCGGTATTATCCGGAGACCAAAAGCCATACCCGGATTCAGCACATGTTGAATCCATAAAAATTCACCGTCAAATAGGCGAATTTGTCTACCAATTGGTAGATAATGACTAATTAATTGCTTTGTAACCTGATCAAGAACAACAATTAACAAAGCAACTAAAAGGTATTTCCAGCGATCTCTATGAAATGTAATACCGGAAATCATTATCCTTCTTTTTGTTTACAAGAAACACAGAGCCTGGCAGTAGGCACTAATTCCAGACGTTTCTTCTGAATTGGTTCTTTGCAATCTGTACAGTAGCCATAACTTCCCTCTTTTAGCATCTGTATAGCACGGTTGAGATACTTCAGATAACGACCTTCACGAGAGGCTAACAGGAATGCTTTTTCTCTTTCCTGTGCATCAGTTCCCTGGTCAGCCATATGCAGAGAATATGTCGAATTTTCTCCGGTTCCATCGTGCGCGGAGCTCCGGGTTGATTCAGCCAACATACCCATCTCATACAGTATCTTTTCCCGACGTTGCAATATGAGTTCTTGAAAATACTCGTTCATTTCTGGAGAATATCTTTCAAGTTCTTCAACATTTTGGCGAACCACTTTATCTCGCTTGAGCATAATCTAATTCACCCTATTTATGAATGAAATTTTAAATTTTCCTTTACTGTCCCCGATTTTCACCGAGTCTACCTCTGTTAAATCTTCGCTAAATACCAGATCGTTTGTAAGTGTCTCTGTACAAATATAAGAAAGATTTTTCTTTATCGCAGTGACAACCCTCTCATCACCACAAAAATCGATCCTTATCCTCTGGGTTACTTCCAGATCTCTTTCCCGCCTCAGGTTCTGAACATGATGGACAAATTCACGGGCTAACCATTCGGCATGCAGTTCTTCAGTAATTCCTTGATCTACTGCAACTGTTAAATCACCATCTGACCTTACCCAATAACCATCTACAGCTTCTTGAGTAAGAATTACGTCGGCTAATTCAATCGTCTCATCATCTAACATGAATTTGCCATTTTTAACCAATTGATCCAAGTCTTCAGCACTCAGATTCTGGATGGCTTGAATTATGGTTTTAACATTTTTTCCAAACCTCGGTCCAAGCGTCTTAAAATCACCCTTTGCACTGTAGGAAAACAGTGCTTTCGGATTTGATTCTACTCTAAATGATTTAACATTGAGCTCGTCATTGATTAAGTCACCGTATTGTTGAGCAAACTCCTCGCTGACCCCAGAAACAACAACCTCCTTCATTGGTTGGCGTACCCTTATACCAGCCTCATTTCGAAGGGCTCTACCAATTGATGAAATTCTGCGTGTCAGATCCATGTCTTCTTCGAGAGGTTTCGATCTCATCTCAGTCCTTTCCTCAGGCCAGAAGCATAGGTGTACGCTGTCAGGACTATCATCCTCAAATCCACGTTCGAGATTCTGAAAAACAGCCTCAGTGACGAACGGAAGAAACGGTGCCATAATTCTATTGAGATTTTTAAGCTCGAAATAGAGGGTATTATAGGCATCTTTTTTGTCTAAATCATCCTCTGATTTCCAAAATCTACGTCGTGAGCGTCTGATGTACCAATTCGTGAGTTCGTCAATGTGTGTTCCAATTGCACCAGCCGCTCGACTCACATCGTAATTTTGCAGCCCAGCTTCAACCTCTTCTCTCAAACCCTCAAGACGTGATAATATCCACCTGTCAAGTTCGTGTTTTGAACCTGTTAAATCTGTTCCAGGTTTCCACCCATCCACCAATGCATATGTGGTAAAAAAGCTATAAGCATTCCAATACGGAATCAGAATTTGCTTAAGGGCTTCAATCATATCATCATTTTTGAACCTTCTAACTGTCCATGGATTAAACGCATAGAAATTCCACCGGACAGCATCACCACCGAATTTATCGCAAACACCAATTGGTTCTACAATGTTCCCACGAGACTTGGACATCTTATGCCCATCATCATCGAGGACATGTTCTGTGCAAATAACGTTTTTATAACTTGATCTGTCCGTTAGAAGTGTTGATGCAACAAGGAGGGTATAGAACCATCCTCGAGTCTGATCAATCGCTTCACAGATAAAATCACATGGATACTGGTTTTCATAATTATCTTTCGATCCGTCTTTTGCTGGATAACCCCATTGTCCCCAGGGCATAATCCCAGCATTGAACCAGGGATCGAGCACCTCTCTTTCATGAGCCATTTTACCATTGCATTTGCCGCATGTCAGTTCAATGTTATCAATACCGGGTTTATGTGGATCGAAGTTCTCAGGTAAAGGTTCAGGCAACAGAGCGCTCAAATCTTCAAATGAACCTACGCATAGCTGTTCGCCACAATCAGTGCATGTCCAGATCGGAAGAGGTGATCCCCAATATCTTTCACGCGAGATATTCCAATCCACAACATTTTCAAGCCAGTTTCCAAACCTTCCTTTCTTGATATGGTTTGGGAACCAGTTAATATTCTCATTTGCTGCCAGCAAACGATCCTTGATCTTCGAGGTCGCAATAAACCACGCACTTTTGGCAAAGTACATCAGCGGTGTATCACAACGGTAACAATGAGGGTAAGAGTGGACTAACTTTTTCTTGCCTAAAAGTAAACCATTTCCGAGGAGGTTCTTGAGAATGTCAATATCCAACCCATCCTCTTTAAACCAACGCCCTGCAAATGGCTTGACATCATCGATTACTGTTCCATGTATATCGACGAATTGTACCATCGGAATATCTTTTTCCTTGATAATCCGAAAATCGTCCTCGCCATAAAGAGCTAAATGTACAATGCCACTGCCATCGTCAGCAGTTACATAATTATCTGCCACAACATGGTGTGCTTTATCGCCAACACCCTTCAGAAAACTCCACAGCGGTTCGTATGCTAATCCTTCGAGATCTTTACCAGTATGGTGCTTCTCAATTGTATATTCCCCTAGCAGATCGCTCATCTGCTCAAGCCTATCCTCGGCGAGAATTAGGCGTTCTGTGCCAATATTAATTGTGACATATTTGAGATCCGGATTAACCGCAAGAGCAACATTTGAGAGCAATGTCCATGCAGTTGTGGTCCAGGCGACGAAAAATGTATCTTTTTCATTTTTTACCGGAAATTTCACATAAAGAGATATATCTGTGACATCTGCATATCCCTGTGCAGTTTCATGTGAAGAAAGCGAAGTCCCACACCTTGTACAGTGTGGCATCACCTTTTTCCCCTGATACAGCAGTTTCTTTTCCCAAGCCTGTTTCAGCACCCACCAGTCTGTCTGAATGTAATCGGTTGTCAGTGTTGCATAATAATCATCAACGTCGAGAAAACGGCCGCATCTGCGAATTGTTTTCGTCCATGCATCCTTGTAGCGAAATACGGTTTTTCGGCAGTAGTCGATATACTTCTCTATGCCATATTCTTCAATATCCTGCTTAGAATGCAGCCCAAGTTCTTTTTCGGCTGTCAGCTCAACGGGCAACCCGTGAGTATCCCATCCAGCCTTACGAAGAATCTTATAACCTTTCATGGTGAAATACCTTGGCCAAAGGTCTTTCAGTGCCGACTGCATAATGTGACCGATGTGCGGAACACCGTTCGTTCCTGGAGGTCCATCATAGGCAACATAATCCGGGCACCCTTCCCTTTCACTTATTGTCCGTTGAAAAATGTTCCTATCTTCCCATAGACTCAACACATCGTGGTCGATTCCTGGGAAACTGACCTTAGGAGTGACAGGCAAAGGGCCATCGCCGGGTCGATCCTGCCAGTGTTTTTGTTTTTCGGTTGTGCTTTTCAATTTATTAGGTTAATCTTCTTCTTGACTTTTTGTTAAAAATCTTTATCTTCGAGAACCGCTTTATATAAATCAAAGATCACCTGGGACCCAACTTTGGCTCTATCAAGCAGGACATCAAGATCTATCGCCTCAAGACATTCAGGAAAACATTCATCTGAAACCAGGCTGAAAGCTACCACATCCATCCCACCATGGACAGCTGTGATGGTTTCAGGAACAACAGACATTCCAATGATATCGGCACCCATCGCTCTCATCATACGATACTCAGCCCGGGTTTCAAAAGTAGGACCTGATAGAGCTAACAGTATTGCTCGCGGCAATCTCAAACCTTGATTTCTCGCGTGTTTTTCAGCAATACCAACCAGACGTCTACTGTAGGGTTCTATCATATCGGGATATCTTGTCCCAAGACGTTCATCATTGGGACCAATCAGAGGATTGTCACCCATTAGATTGATATGGTCTACAATCACGACAACATCACCAGCTGAGTACTCCGGATTAACACCACCGGTGATACTTGATAACATTAACGTCTTTGCTCCAAGCCCACGCATGACACGTACAGGGAAAGTAATCTGTTGCATTGAATAGCCTTCATAAAAATGATTTCTGCCATTCATTGCGACAATATCACGACCAGCAATTTGTCCAAATATCAATGAACCTTTATGAAAGTCTACGGTTGCTGGAACAAAACCGGGGATATCATCGTAGGGTATTTCCAGCTCAATTTCCATTCTCTCAGACATACCACCCAAACCACTACCGAATGTCAATCCGGCTACTGGTGATTTAGCATATCCGGCTTTCCTTATGAAGTCAACCGCGATATTAATATTTTCAAACAGGTTGTTCAGATCATTTTGCATTAGTGTGTTCCTGTTCCGCATCAAATTGATCGGGGATTGTGTCTATTTCTTCCAACAGGCATAGCATCTCAATCTCTGAGCTGAGCATATGTTTCCATTTTCGCACGAAACTGTTCCGTCTCGTCTCGAGAGATTGAATTTCCTGCCCAATTTCATCAGCACGATTCAGGGCATCACGAAGAATGTTCTCTGCCTCAATTTTTGCTTCTCTTCGAAGCAAATCAGATTCGCGTTCAGATTCTGAACGAGCGTTACTCAGTGCCTTTTCAGCACTGACCATTGCATCATTCATATTCTTCTCCATGCGCGAGTACGTGCTCAGCTCTGCTTTCAATTTCTCAAGTTCAATTTGCTGAGCTCTATTGTCTTCGGAAATTTTCTCTAATTCTAAAGATATAGACTCGAGAAAATTGCGCACTTCATCTGGATCGTATCCCCGAAGGGTTTTACTGAATTCTTGTTTTTTGATCTCGATAGGGCTTAGCACTGCATCATCCGGTTTAGTTTCAAATATTGAAATTTTTTACAGGAAAGGCACATTCAATCGGGTCGTTTCCCGAAAACAGATGTCCCTATTCTTACCTCTGTTGTTCCCTCAGCAATCGCAAGAGGATAATCACCACTCATCCCCATTGATAACTTGCCTAAGAAACTGGATCCGGGTAAATTATCAACTATATCATCCCTTAGAAATCTTAATTCTCTGAATGAAGCTCTAATTCGATTTTGGTCAGTTGTATGAGGTCCAATGGTCATTAATCCAACCAGTTTCAACCCGGGCAGATCCATAATTTCCTCAGCGAAAGCTCTTACTTGATTCGGCTGGAGACCACCCTTTTGCGGTTCACCGGATGTATTTACTTCAACAAAGACATCAAGTGTTTTCCCGATTTCGGAGATTGTCGTTGAGAGTTTAGTTGCAACCTTCAAGCTCTCGACAGATTCAATAACGTCAAAAAGTCTTGCTGCTTTTGAGGCTTTGTTTGATTGCAAACGACCAATCAAATGCCATCTCAATTGCTTCGAATCGAATTTCTGTGAATCCAGGTAGTTTTTTACTGACGGAATTTTTTCTGCGGCTTCCTGCAACCTGTTTTCACCCAGATTGGTAATCCCGCATAATATTCCACCAGTCACAACCTCCGCGGAATGCCGTTTTGAGACAGCGAGAAGTGTAATATCTTCCGGTCTTCTCGCCGACGATAATGCTGCTTCTTTTATCTTCCCGCGAATCGCCTCCAAATTTGAGGAGATGGTATTTTTAGCTTTATGTATAATCGAGTTATCCAAAGCTCATAAATATAGGCATTTTTTTGATATATTGCAAGATGAAAGAAAATATTCGGAATGTTGTAATCAAGTAAACACAAGGAGAAATCATGTCTGATTCCTGGCCCCCGGTCACCCCTCGCCTGACCGTTGACGCTATTATCCGAACGCCCCATGGAATTGTGCTGATAAAACGAAGTTACGAACCTCTTGGCTGGGCGATCCCAGGAGGTTTTGTCGATGTTGGAGAAACTGTTGAGGCAGCAGCAATCCGGGAAGCGTTTGAAGAAACCGGACTTTCAATAATCGATCTCTGGTTGGTTGGAGTTTACTCGGATCCAGAACGTGATCCCCGGTTCCATACTGTTTCTGTGGTATTTGGAGCTTTCGCAGATTCTATTCCTGTTGGTGGTGATGATGCAGCCGAAGCTAGAATCTTCGAGGATTCCGCTCTGCCAGAACAAATCGCTTTTGATCATAGAGCTATTCTCCACGACTTTTTTGAAAAAGAGCGGATTAGAACTCTTCGTAAGTCTTAGATACTCGGCTTCAGCCTTGCTTGTTTTAGTCCAGTGGATTAACTTACACTTAGTTAATTATCCTCTGACCAAACCTTTAACAGGGTGAAGAGACTGCAAGGGAAAAAAAGGAAAAAACACATGGATAACACCCCAGAATGTGATATAATATATCTCGATAACGGCGCAACCACCTGGCCAAAACCACAAATAGTACATGAAAAGATGACGAAATTCTATCAGGAATTCGGCGTCAACCCCGGCCGATCCGGCTATGACAGAGCAATAGAAGCTGAATCTGTTGTACAACAATGCCGAACCCGGCTATCAAAGTTCTTCGGAGGCGGAAAACCAGATCGTTTAGTTTTTGCATATAATGCAACTGATGCTCTTAATCAGATAATTCAGGGAGTATTATATGAGGGCGGTCACGCAATATCAACTAATCTCGAACACAATAGTGTTCTCCGACCTTTATGGCATATGGAACTAGAAAGAGGTGCTGAGGTAACATATCTCGAATTTGATGAAAACGGATTCATAAATCCTGATGATATATTAAAGTCCATACGGTCAGACACCAAGCTCGTCATTGTTAACCACTCCTCCAATGTTATTGGCACCTGTCAACCAGTCACGGAAATAGGAAAGATATGCAAAGATCACGGTATCTTTTTTGCAGTAGATGCTTCTCAATCAGCTGGAGTAATACCAATTGATATGAAGGAGATGAATATCGACGCTGTTTGCTTCACAGGCCACAAATCATTGTTTGGACCAACAGGTATTGGCGGTATTTGCGTCGCTGATGATGCTGAAATCCACATGACCAAGTGGGGTGGCACCGGCGTCAAATCTGCTCAGAGAACCCATCTT
>JABGPL010000038.1 GCA_018644935.1 Calditrichota bacterium
AATGGTTGCTTCAGAGTAGACCAATATTCGGAAAGCGGTTCTACTCAAGTAATTATCTTTGAGATAATGAGTTTTTAGGTAAGGACTTGAAAGAAAACCCTACATTTATTAATATCGCTATCAGGGTTTTCTTAAGCCATGGAATTCAATCGATTGATTTTTCTCTCTTTGTGTTAAGAGAATACTTGACTGATCACCAATGTATTTGTATTTTATAGTGTTGTTTGAAAGTTTTTTCAAATGACTGTTTGCCGATTAATTACTTTGTTAAATAACAAATTGATAAGAAATTAACAGCTTGTTTAATCGGTACCACATATATGAAACTAATTTCAAGGAAAAAACAACTTACACCTTGAAACGTGAGTTTTGGTCATAGGAATATTTGCCTTCAAATAATCTTTGACAGAGCAAAACCTGTGATGCATTTAGCATTTCTGAGAAAGCTGTTTAAAGATCGCGAATATTCAGAAACCATATTTTTACATTGATACAGAAATTTAGGTTCCAGACCTGATTTAGACACGTACAGACGAACTTGAGGCAGGACATGAACCCAACCCGCAATTATGTGCTTTTCTTCATCCTCTCCATTTTAGTAACCGGGGTAAATTCCGTTTACTCTGAAATAATTATTAATCCATTTGGAATTGCAGCAGCCGTTGAACGAAATGATGAGATTGTCAGAGAAATCTCTGTATTTAATTCAGGTGAAGATGTTGAGCATTTTAATATGAGTTTTGTAGATCCGCAAGAAAACCAGCTTGTCGGACCTCGTCGAGATGAGTTAGGAGATGAAATTGCACAATTTGAAACCGGCATTGAGGGTTGGATGGGACTCGCATGGGACGGAGAGTTAATGTGGGGAGTCACCGAAAATGTTTTAAGGGCATATGACATAAATGAAGAACAATTTGTAGAGATTATAAATCTCGACCAACAATACATCGGCATGTCATATGATGGAGATAGTTTTTGGCTTGGTCAGTTGGGGGATGGGGATCAAGCAAGTATTTCAAATATAGACAGAGAGGGATTTCTGCTTGATAACCTTGGTGTAGAAGGTTTTATTGTCACTGGTGTAGCATGTGAGGGAGATGATATCTGGTATTACAGCCTTGATTTTGAAGGTGGCCAGATGTTGTTGAATAAAATGACTCAAGAGGGAGAAGAAATTGTTGAATATGATATTGGCAATATAATTCAAGATATGTTTGTTGGACTTGCCTGGGTCCCCAATCATCTAGACGGGAATCTTTGGATAATGGGAATATCAGATGGAAGAATATTACAGGTTGATGTTAACGAGGATGAGATAATTGAAGTTCAGGAGGTGAATGTAGGACAACAGGAAACCTTTGGATTTGAACATGATGGCGAAAATCTATGGTATTCGAGTAATGATGATGTATGGCGGGTAATAGACGATGGTTATAATGAAGAACCAGATTGGATATCAATTGAACCCCGCGAAGGAGAATTAGAAGCGAATGCTGAAGTGCTTATTGAAATCACTTTTTCTCCGGGAGATCTTGAAAATGGAATTTACGAATTAAATTGTGTCTTCGAGTCTTATGAAGTAGGTAATGTAGATGTTGTTCAAACTAAATCATTCACTGTAATTATGTCAATTGGTCTTGATGTTGCTACGCTGATTGGGAGCGTGATTGATGCTGAGACAGATAACCCAATTGCTAACTCTGTAGTTTCACTTGATAGATATGAGATATTCAGAACCTCAAACAACGGTGGTGAATATTCAATACAGGATTTACCCTGGGGTGAGTACCAGTTATCCTGCGTCGCAGATAACTATCATCCATATTCAGAACAAATAGTCATAGATCAGGATGGAGTATTCAGGCAAAACATTGAATTGCTTCACTCTGTTTGTGAACCTGAATTTGATGAAATTGTCGTTGATATTGAATTTGGAGATTCGGATGATGTAGTTTTTACTGTCACAAACAGTGGTAATGGTGATCTTTCATATACAACAGACTTGCATCTTCGAGGTGATGCAGATGTTGAACCCTGGGGACTTCGCGACAGAATTATCGCAGGTCAAATTCTGAATGATTCTCGTGTGCAAGGAGTTGTTTACATTGACGACAGGTTTTTTGTTGCCGGATCAAATGAAGAAAATCCTCAAATATATGTTCTTAATTCAGATGGTGAATTGATGAGTCAATTTGACCAGTTTAATGGAGAGGGAAGATATGGTTTTAAAGATTTAGCATTTGATGGAGAGTTGATCTGGGGATCACGTGGATCAATCATCTATGGATTTACTCCGGAAGGGGATCTAATGGTCGAATTTGATGGTCCATTTAACCCTAACTCTAATCTTGCCTGGGATAGTGATCGTGAATTGCTCTGGGTTTCAGGCACAACAACAGATATCGTTGGGATTGATCGGGAGGGAAATAGAATAGCAGAGGTTGATCGTAATGGACTCAGGATATATGGGTTATCTTATTGGCAAGATGATCCTGATGGTTGTTCACTGTTTATTTACAACAAAATAAGTGACGGTGCTGATCAGAATGTACATAAAGTTAATCCTGAAAATGGTGAGATGCATCTTGTAAGGATTATCGACCCAGATCTAGACGGTACACCAAATGGATCGTTTATTACGAGCCAGTATGATAGATATAGCTGGGTTTTTATCTCAGTAGTAAATGTTGGACCGGATGACAGGATCGATGTATGGCAATTGGATTCAAGAACCGACTGGATGAGTATCGACCGAGGTGAGGGAATTATTGAAGCCAATCAAGATGAAGATTTTACTCTTACTCTTAACTCCGAAGGGCTCCCATCTGAAGTATTTGAAGGTCAAATTGTTATCACTCACAATGGTGTTGGCGGTCAGACCTCAATCCCGATAACAATGAATGTGCTCGATGAAGTTGTTCTTGAGGAAAGAGTAATTGTACTGGATGGTGGATGGAACTTAGTTTCCTTGAATATAGAAATCGAGAATAACGATATAATTGACTTGACTCAAAACCTCGTTGATAATGAGACACTTTCAATGGTTAAAGATGGCGATGGTCGTTTTTATGCACCATTTTTTAATTTTAATAACATCCCCGGCTGGGATATATCTGAAGGCTATCTGATTAGAATGATAGAGATAGACGATCTGATTTGTCATGGGATAGAAATTGAATTTGACCGGCCAATTCAACTTCATCGGGGCTGGCAGCTCGTAAGTTATTATCCCCGACAATCAGTCAATGCAAGAATTTCTCTTTCAGGAATAGTTGATAATCTCATTCTTGCAAAAGATGGTGACGGAAGATTTTATAGCCCGATTTGGGATTTTAATAATATTGGAGATCTTTCTGAAGCTTCAGGGTATCAACTGAATATGACAGAGGACGTTGAACTGATCTATGTGGTGGAGGAGGGGGGTGAAGTAAATAGTGTAAATGATAGAGATTATTATTATTCTGACGACGATGTTTCTGCATTTCCAATTCATTTATCGACCTCGATAAACATGAGTTTGCTCCTCATCGGGGACAGGAATGTAAACGGCGAGATTGCAGTTTATACAAATGATAGGTTTATCGGTTCAGGACATATTGTTGGTGGCAAAGGCGGTATTGCACTCTGGGGTGATGATCCGACAACTGATGAAATAGACGGTGCTCTACTGAATGATAAATTCAATCTAATACTCTTTGGGGAAGATGGAAAAAGAGAGATTGGATTTGAGGTTATTGACGGAAGCGGAAAGTACAGATCGGACGATTTTCAAGTACTAAAACTACAGACATTGAACACTGCCCCAGAGGAGTTTGGAATAATTTCCACCTACCCTAATCCTTTTAATAGCAGTACAAGAGTGAGGTTTAACCTGGCGGAAACAAACCACATTAATCTAGACCTTTTCGACCTGTCCGGACGATTGGTGGAAAATGTGTATTCAGGCTTAAAAACTACTGGTGGGTATTCACTGACGATTGATGCTACTTCAATATCCAGTGGTGTTTACATACTTCAGCTTTCTACAGAAAGTAATATTTCAAAAAAGAAACTAACTTTAATTAAATAACATTTTTATTGTTCTGTGGTCAGAAACAGAATTATTCACAACCTTTTCCTGCCCTCTGGGTATACCGATATCAAGGCTCGTACAAACGTTCGAAATTGCTACTGACGCCCTTCAAGGTGAAGAACTTACAACAGATAATGTGGATTGCGCAAACTAATATCATCCGTGAAATCCGCACAATCTGCTGTTAATAGACAATCCTTAACTCGTTATTATCAGCAATGATAACAATACTTTCCTGAAAAATCTGAAATCTAGCTACAATCCCTTTCTTTTTACTTAAATTAACAGTAATTGGTAAAGTGGGTGAAATTTTAACTCACTTGATTATTTGAAATAGAATTTGATAGGGGGCGGATTCTTAATCTGGCTACTTCTACAATTCTGCGCAAGATCGTATTCATTACTTAACTGCGGAGCAAGAAATGAAGACTTGTAAATCAATAATGATATTGTTAGTGACCCTCTCACTCATGGTCCCACACCTTTTGCAGGCTGTGGTTATCAACGTTCCTGAAGATATCGAGACCATTCAGGGAGCGATACAAGCCTCTGAAGATGGTGATGTCGTGCTCGTCGCGCCTGGTGAATATGATGAAAATCTCGACTTCCTGGGAAAAGCAATAACAGTTACCAGCCACATACACCTCGATGATAACCGGGATTTTATCGAAAACACCATTATTGACGGTGGGCGTAGGGATTGTGTTGTGGCGTTCAATAATGAAGAAGGACGGAACTCGGTGCTGCGTGGATTTACAATTCAAAACGGAATTCAGGATTGTGGAGGAGGAATTGATTGTCAGAGGCTCTCTTCACCTGAGCTGAACGACTTACTCGTTACAGGAAATGAAGCTCGTGGCTATGGTGGAGGTATTTACTTCTCTTTTAGAACAACTCCATTAATACAAAGAACAACAATTTCAAATAACCGTTCCAGTTTTGGTGGTGGTGGTGTGGCGACATGCTTTCCATCATCAGGGCAATTATCACATGTAATTATCTCTAACAATTTCGCTACTAGCCGTGGTGGGGGCATATATTCTGAATCGGGCGGGAGCTTTGAAATGGACCATGTCCTGATTGCGGATAATTCTACTAATGGGAGAGGTGGCGGAGCTTGTATAACAGAGTCAGGTACCAGCCGATTTACAAATGTAACATTTTCCGGAAATAATGCTGCAGCATATCCAGCATTAGAATCTTCGATAAGTGAATTTGAGATGATCAATTGCATTATCTGGGATAACGCTGATGGAGTAAATTACCTCGCCACCTATTTTAGAGAAGATGAAGATGAGAATGAACCTTCAGTTTATTCATTTTCTTATTGCGATATTCAGGGTGGAATGGACAATTTTCAACTCAGCCGTGACCCCGTTGTTAATTGGGATGAAGATAGCAACATTGAGATAAACCCACTATTTATTGACCCCGAAGGTGGCAACTACTACCTCAATCCCGAAAGCCAGTGCATTGATATCGGTAATCCTGAATTTGATGAAGACCCTGACGGCACTCGCTCCGATTTAGGTGCGTTTTATTTTGATCAACGTGAAATGGAGCAGAATATCCCAAACATCGCCCTCCGATGGGAAATAGGCTGGGATGAGAACCAAATTGATTGGAATCGATACTTCGACGAAATTTACACAGATGGTGAATATACAATACCGATTACAGTTGTGAATACAGGGACAGAAGAGCTCCAAATCGAAGACATCACTATTGACAATAACTCTTTCAACGTTCAACCAGCTCAGTTTAATCTCCAGTCCAGAGATACCAGGCGGGTAAACATAACTTTTACTCCTGAAGAAGCCGGCGAAATTCAATGCTGTATTAGGATTTTCAGCAATGATCCAGATGAACCTCAAGTTGATATCCGCATGAGTGTTGTAACTGCCCCACGGCCGATAATTTTTGTTAATCCACTTAATTTCAACGATGAACTCAACACAGGAAATACGAATGTACATGAAATAGCTATCGGCAATAACGGCGAGAGCAACTTGACCTGGCACATTGAGCGCGAGTTAATCTCCGAACCCGATCCCGAAGAAAGACAGAACGGTCCGCGTCGCGATGATGTTGGAGATTTACTTGGAGAGATTGAATTTAACTTTGGTGTAATTCGAGGAATTACCTCGGATGGTGAACTAATCTGGTTGGTAAGTCATAATAATAACCGCACCGGAAATATGTTTGCAATCGACCCTTTTAACCATGAAGTTGTCAGGGAGTTCTCATGGGACAATATGGCTCCTGATGACATTTTCTGGGATGGCGAAGTATTCTGGGTTGCCGGTCACCTCAATGGGAACAATGTGTTTATTATCCTCGATAATGGAGGCAACATAGTTGACCAAATCGAAATGCCGGCACCACGAATGGCAGCATTAGGTTTCAATGGTGAAGATCTTATGTTCTCATACTCCTATGACACCCATGCAGTTTATATCGTTCAAAAAGATAATTTTAATCTTGAAATTATCGCAGAAATTCCCAGAGGCGATATTCACGGAATAATGGGAGGAGCTAACATAGGAGGTATAGAATGGGTTCCTGCTCACGACGATGGACACTTGTGGATGGTATATCGAAATAATCCCATCGCTAATTTAGCTCAATGTAAAATAAATGCTGATTGGGAGATCGAGGCAATTCAAACAATTGAGCTTGAAGATCGCGGTTACGGATCTCTCTGGCATGACGGAGTAAATTTATGGACCGGCGGAGGAGAAGATTTCCGGTTTGTAAAAATCTGGGATGATGGAATACATGAAGTTCACTGGTTTACAATAGACACTTATGAAGGCACACTTCAAACGGATGAAGAACAGATTATTGAACTGACTCTGGATGCAACATCCCTTATTGGCGGTGAGTATCGCGGTATGTTAAATGTCTTTTCCAACGATCCTGTTGATCCCGAGCTTAATATTGAAATCAATCTTGATGTTATTGAAATAGAATTGCCGAGAAATCTTGTTGTACCTTTGTCTGAAAATTGGAATCTAATATCAATCAACATCAATCCAGATAATGAATTTTATTTGGAAGGTGAAGACCGCGGTCCGGATATAATATCAATGATGCAACAGCTGCGAGTAGACGAGGATAATCACCATGTTCGTCTCCTGAAAAATGAGGACGGCCTTTTCTATGCGCCTGCATTTGGATTCGGTAACATTCAATATTGGAACTTGACTGAGGGTTATCTTATCAACGTTGATGCGGATGTTGAGGCAACATACGTCGGCGAACAAATTCCCTTCGATACCGACATTCCTCTTGAAGAAGGCTGGAATTATATTGCATATCTACCAACGTACGAACTCGACGCTAATCGACCGGATTATTACACTCTTTCGCCGATTATTGATCATGTAATAATTGCAAAAGATGGTGAGGGGCATTTCATGCTGCCGGGTGAATTTGATTTTTCCAACATGCCTCCCTGGCGTGAGACACAAGGGTATCAGGTGAGGGTAGATGATGATGTAGTTCTGAATTATCCACCTGAAAGGGAGGAGGACGTAGTTGCGAGGAACCAGGAGACGAAGCAATCTCAAAGGTTGCGTCACTTTGTTCACAATTACGTGACAGGTGAAAACATGAGTGTACTCATATCATCAATTAACGGTATTGAAGCACACACAGGTAGTGAGATTGCGGCGTTTAACTCCGGTGAGCAAATCGTCGGCACAGGAATAGTAAATTCCGAAGGTCAATGTGGTTTGGCAGTGTGGGGTGATGATCCAGCCACCGACCAGAGTGAGGGACTTCAAATCGGTGAAGCCTTTACACTAACGATGTGGGATGCAAAGCTGGATCGAGAAATTGAATTGACTCATGAGACCAACATGGAAGGAAATAGATTGATTTACGAAACTGATGGTCTCTCCATTCTGGAAATGGAAATCGAAGCATCAATTCCTGATGAGTTTTTCCTGTCGGATGCATATCCTAATCCGTTTAACGCATCTGTGAGGTTGAGCTATGGATTGCCAGAGGATGTTGTTGTTAAGATTAGTGTTTACGACATAAGTGGTCGTTTGGTTTCAACATTAATTAGTAGTAAATTTAAAGCAGGAATTCATTCAGTCATTTGGGAGAGCAGATCATCTGCTGCCGGGATATACTTCATTCAAATGTCAACAGGTGATTTTAGAAGCATTAGAAAGGTGACTCTTTTAAAATAGCAGATATCGGGATGATGTGGACTGTAGGATAGGCATTCCCAGGCTATCCAAGAATGTGTTGTTGGTAGGACAAGCATTCCTGCTTGTCATTCCCGCAAAGCGGGAATTCATAATTATCAATAACTCACTGGATGCACTTCACAAGTGAAGCAGTTCACCCAATCAAGTTGGGAATGAGGAAAAACGAATGAGTTTGATATTTTTTAGACAGCCTGAGAATGTCCAACCTGCTGAGATTGCATTAGAGGATAGGAATGCTCGTACTCCATAAGATGGAGCACATATGAAAATTATTTGGAGTTATCATGCTTAAACTTTGTACTAGTCTCTTGTTATGTGTCTTAATCGCATTTTTCATATTCCCCTCTGAGTCATTCTGTGTCCCACACGTGGCTCTCGATGAAAGTTTTAACCATAATCAACAAAATCAAAACTTACTCTGGCCCTGGTTTACCGACTTGCGTAACGGTATCCGGTGGCATTACAATGCTATGAATCCGCATTTCAGAGCGGAACCTGAATCTACTCCCGTCTCATGGGGTGTCCAAGATTTTATTTTCAACAGAAATGTTATTGAAAATGATGAAGTTAATCAGGCAATGTGGTGTGCATACACAAATCGGGATAACGTAAATGCTCCCCGATGGCCGGAAGATGATTTTTATGTACAGAACCAGAATGCCTGGATGTGGTGGGGGCCGGTCGACCTTACTGAAGCAGTCGAAGGCAGGTTAGGCTTCTGGCTATACCTTGAGCTTCCAGAGGATGCTGGTGATGCATTACATTTTGTCGCCTTGACTGATGCAAACTTATTAACTTCACAGGGAGACAATTTCATCGAGAATGTGCCGATAGGCATTTCAATAACTGAAGGTAATGATGAGTGGGAAGAATTCGAATTTGATCTCGATGAATTGATTGTCAATGGTGATGCCGATAATCCGGTGAGTGTTCTGGGAGAGGAAGAGGTTTATATCGCTTTTGTATGGCATACAGATGACTCAAACGTTGGTCGTAATCGTGGGGCTTTTATTGATGATGTCAGCCTGATTTGGGAAGATGGATTAGATCCTCAGGAGATCAATGTTGACCGAGATGGAATAAATTTTGGTAGAGTGCATATTTTCGATCAGCGTGAAGCAGATGAAGTATTAACAATTACAAATACTGGTGACATTAATCTCCAAATTGAGAATTTTGAGTCAAATAGTGAAACCTTTACCGTCAATTTTGATGATGAATTCCTCATCAACCCAGGTGATTCAGAGGAAATTACCATAACTTTTGCACCTCCACGCGGACAATTTTATGAGGGGATTTTATCCATCACCTCAGACGATCCTGAAAATGAAATTATACAGGTTAGCCTGATAGGGGCAGGTGGTAACGATGCGTTAGAGGTAGTGAATTCAGTGGAAGATGTTTTCTTAGACGAAGACCCGGGAATGGTTGAGATCATTGTCTGGGATGAAGTATTCAGAGGCGATTTGGTTGGTATCTTTTTTGAAGGGAGTCCTGAAGAATTGAATATGGAATTCCTTCGCGGTGTTTTACGCATTAATCCAAATGAAAACTATAACATCCCTGAAGGTGTTGAAATTACATTAATAGCTATGGACCCATTTGGGCAGGAAGTTGAGGATGTTTTTCTGATTACCATAGCTCCTGTCAACGACCCACCTGAGGTTGTGAATCCGATCAGAAACATACAAGCCTGGGAAAACGATGGTTTGGTTTGGATTGCGGAACTCGATCGAGTGTTTTTCGACGTTGATGGTGATGAGTTGACCTATTCTTTTGAAGGGGATGAGGAGGAGATGAGAATGGGTATAAATGATGATAATATTCTGTTCTTCAACGCTGAAGAGGACTACTATTTGCTGCGTCGGGGGGTGGAAATTATTGTGACAGCAGAGGACACGGATGGAGCGATGGTGGAAGATGTATTCACACTTCGCATCATTATGGAAGATCCATGGATGCCAGATCGGATTGAGGACATTATGGTTGATGAAGATCCTGGTCGAGTTTTTGTTGCAGATTTGGATGATGTTTTTGATAATGAGGAAATGGAATTTGTTTTTATGTTTGTTGATGATACAGAAGAATTGAACATGCAAATAGATGAGGAAAATGTTCTCTCCTTTAATCCCGAACCGAATTTCAACATCCCCAATGGAGCTGAGATTACTATTTTAGCAGAGAACGTTGAAGGGGAGATCTGGGCAGGGGTCTTTGTAGTGGTAATTCTACCGGTTAACGACCCACCTGAGGTTATTCAGGAAATAGAAGATATCAATATTGAGCAAAATCCCGGTCTAACAGAAATCGTGGATCTTGATGACATCTTTCTTGATGTTGATGGTGATGAATTAGCGTATTCGATCAACGATGCATTGGAAGAACTGAGAATGAGTCTTAATGATGAAAATGTACTTTCTTTCCGTCCAGATCGTGATTTATTCATGGAAGAACCGATAGAAATTACCGTAACCGCAACCGATCCTGATGAGACAACTGTAGAAGCCACTTTCCTCTTAATGTTAAGAGCATTCGAACTTCAAGTTAACGCTATTGATGATGTAGTTATAATGGAAGATACGCAAGATTTCGAAGATGTCTTGATAGCAGATCTTCAGGAAGTATTCTTCTTTGATAATGGCAATGGGCTTGGACGGGAATATGGTTTTCGAGGTGCTGGTGAAGGTCTCAATATGGCGATCGGTGGTATGGAGGCAAGGCTATTATTTATCATGCCCGAAGAAAATTATAATGATCCTGAGGGAGAAGTTATCACAGTGTTCTGTGAATGGCGAGAAGGTGAAATAGTTGAGGATCAATTTACCCTGACTATTCTACCCGTCAACGATCCACCTCATATCATAGATCCTATAGAAGATGCAGTGCTCCAATTGAATCTCGGACGAAGAATGATTGGTGAGCTCGATGATGTCTTTGGAGATATCGACGGAGATCAACTGGAATATACTTTTGTGGGTGCCCCGGATGAGTTACACATGTCCATTAATGATGATAACCGATTGTTAATAGATCCCGAAAGAGATTTTGTCAATCCGGAAGGCTTCGCCATAACTGTAACTGCTATAGATCCCGAGGGTGAAGCTGTCAGCGATGAATTCCGTATCCTTCTTGTGGATATGGAAGACATTGAACTCCAGCATTTTAATGATTTTGTCGAAACCGGCTTTAGCATGGCTCTGGTTGTTGATGAGCTAAGTTTGAATGAGCGATTGGCACCTTTTGGATGGGAGATCGGTATATATACTCCAGGTGGCATCCTCTGTGGAGCGGAAGTATGGGTCTGGGATCAGATTGGGATTCCCATTTGGGGTGATGATCCACAAACAGAAGAGGTTGAAGGATTTGTCGATGGTGAAAGATTGGTATTTAGAGTGTGGGATAATGAGACAAATGTAGAATTCGATGCCTTTCCTCGTTGGGGAATACTGCGATGGGCAGAAAATGATTTCGCTCAAAGAGAACTTATAGTTGACCTGAGCGACATTAACATAAGCTTGCTTGAAGGCTGGAATATGATCTCAACAAACGTTCTCCCTCCGGCTGGAATGTTAAACGAGGATGGACTGGGTGACATAATTCTGATGACTGAGCAACTAAGGGAAAATGAAGACAATCATCACCTGCAGATATTGAAAGATGAAATTGGGGAGTTTTATGCCCCGGCGTGGAACTTTAACAACATCCCATTCTGGGATGTTACTCAGGGGTATCAAGCCAGAGTAGATTCTGATGTTGAGATGGTATTTACAGGAGAACCAATTTCCTTTGAAGCAGATATTCCACTAAGTGTTGGCTGGAACCTAATCGCTTATTTCCCAACTTATGAGTTAGATGCAAGCCACCCGGATTATCGTGTTTTATCTCCCATCATCCGTCATGTCATTATGGCAAAAAATGGCACCGGACAGTTCATGATCCCGAGATTTGGTTTTTCTAATATGGAACCCTGGCGAGAAACACAGGGTTACCATGTAAATGTTGACGCAGATCTGATTTTGAATTACCCTCCAGAAGAAGATGATAACCGGGCACTGGCGAATGCAGTAAAGTATCCCCACTTGACAGAAGGACAACCGCTTAATGAACAAGTGAGAACACCTGACAGCAGGCCAGAGCTGGCAAACGAGAGCATCTGCAAGCACGCGCTGGCAGAAGCCCTCGTCTGCCGGAAATCCTCCAATTCCCGCATCCCTCCGACAAGTGAGAACATGAGCGTACTTGTGAGATCAATCCGAGGCATAGAAGTTCACGCAGGCAGTGAGATTACCGCCTTCAATTCCACAGGAAACATCGTCGGTTCGAGTTCAGTCAACTCCAAAGGTCAATGTGGTATTGCTGTTTGGGGTGATGATGTGGAAACAACTGAAATTGATGGACTCCAACTGGGAGAAACATTCACTCTGAAGTGCTGGGATGTGGGCAAAGATCAAGAATTGGATTTAAGTACCACCAAGGTTTTGGCAGGTGGGGGATTGATTTATAAAACTGATAGCTTTACTGTTCTGGAAATGTCAGGAACGACAATTATTCCAGAACAGTTTTTCCTTTCAGAACCTTTTCCCAATCCGTTCAATTCAACAGTGCGACTGAATTTCGGATTGCCAGAAAGCGCTGAGGTTTTTATCAGTATATTCGATATTCACGGTCGAAAGATAACCACCCTGACCAACAGTGAATTCAAAACAGGGATACATTCACTTACTTGGGATGGGAGTGCAACGGCATCCGGAATATATTTCGTTGGAATGACGACTGGGAAGTTCAGAAGTATTAGGAAAATCACCCTGGTTAAATAGGGGAATGATTCAATTTCTTTTAAGCATATAACCAATGCAGAAATGTTTATTTGGAAAATAGGAGCAATCAGGTGAAAATAGTTTCAGTTCTCATGTCAATTGCTTTGCTTCTGACAGGTTGCGCTCCAAGGATAGAATTACTTAATCCTCGTGATTATCAGAAGATTAAATTGCATGTTCTCACTCACCGAGATTATGACATTGATCTTGAAGAGTATAAAACCTTTGAGATGATCAGCGGATGTAATAAAAACTTCATGCTGGAAAAAGAACTAATTCATCAGTTGAAGGATTCATTGCAAAATCGGGGATTTCAATTAAACAATAATAATCCAGATCTGCTGATTTACATTCAGTTTAACACTGAGCAAGGAGATGTCTTCACGCCTCCTTTATCGGGGAAGATGTTAAGCAACCGCGGACACAAAGCGATAGATAACCAAATTGAAATCAATACTTTTAATAATTGGACAACCTCTGAAGTGAATCGGACTACACGGATTAGATATGGTAGGCATGAGGCTGACATGAATCAGAGTTTATTGCAGGGATATAATAATAAAGTATTCATCAATTTTGTAGATAGAAGGCTATTCAGGGAAACTGGTCGAACCGAACCGATATGGAGAGGTGAAGTTAAATGTACGGGGTTGAATTTGGACAACAGGTATTTGTCACCATACATTTTCAGGGAAGCCCTGAGCGAATTTCCAAATTCAACAGGAAGAAATCCTGAACGTGGAATAACGCTCTGGGATAGACAGATTAATTTCAAATCAAAACCAAGGGCTTCGGGCATCTTTGCTTCCGTTATTCTTATCCTATATATATATCTTCTCACCGTTGGCCTGGGCCAAAGGCGTTAACCAGGACCATCCTCTGTTAGTGACTTGACTTTACAGTTGTAAGGATTTTCTTAGTTGAGAGTCAAAGACTTTCCCAAAGCGGTAAGATTTAAATTTTCTTTTAATCAAACTTCTATTATCTACAGAATTATTGTAAATTGACCTATAGCCTTGAATACTTTCTGTAGGCTTTTTTAAGGAGTTTGGATGGAATTGTCAAAAGAAGTCCTGAACATAATCGTAGCGGTGTGCATTCTTGCCGGCGTTGGATATAGCTTTCTGGGCTTCCGTACCTTTAAGTACCTCTTAGGTTTATCCGGATTTATCGTCGGAACCATTATCGGGTGGTTTGTCGTTTATACCCTAACGGATCAGATGGTTTTTGCATCAATGATTTGTATGCTGGGTGGAGCGGCGGGGGCGATATTGATGGGAATCTTTTATACTATAGCGATATCCATCCTCGGGGCAAGTCTTGGTGGCCTATTGGCAGCGATTGTCCTTACATTTTCCGGAAGTGGGCTTAATCTCATAATAATCATTATTGCGGCCGGGGTTACAGGTGTAATTACGCTTTTTGCAAGAAAATTGATGATCATTGTCACATCTTCAGTTGTTGGTTCCTGGGCAGCGGTTTTCGGTATAGCGTATTATATGAACGGAAAAATCAATCCGCAGACTCACGAATGGATTTTTAAACCTGCTGTGAAAGATAGTGGTATGATAATTATGACCTGGCTTGTTTTTGCAGGACTTTGTATTTTTATTCAATACTTGATTGCTCCAAAAGAAGATGAGACAAAAAACATACGAGAAGACAAAAAAAACCTACTGAAAACAAAGAAAGTTAAAAAGAGCAGCAAATTAAAAAAAGACCAACCAGTGGATAATATTGTTCCCAAGAATATTGATGAACCAGTAAAACAAATCACAAAGGTTAAGCGAGTTCAAAGTGTTAAATCGGTAAAACATGTTAAGAGGGTGAAGCCGGCTGAGAATGTAAAGCCAGCTCAAAGGTCAAGACCAACTGGGGAAGCAGGACCAGCACATGCCGAAAGACCGACTCGGAGTTCGAGATCAGCACAAGCCGAAAGACCGACTCGGAGTTCGAGACCAGCACAAGCTGAAAGACCGACTCGGAGTTCAAGGCCAGACAAGAACGAGAGACCAGCTCGGATCTCTAAACCAGTTCAGAAAGTAAAACCGGATCTCAGGGAAAAGCGAAAAAAGAAAGATGATGATGATTGGATGTCGAAACTCTCCTCATTTGAATAAGGTGAAGATCAAACCGAAATTCATTTCTTTTCTGATATAAACTCCAGCAACTCAAAAATATTACCTGAAATGTCTTTATAGGCCACAAATAACCCAGCAGGGAAAACCTGAGGTTTGTCATGTAGGATTTTAACTCCTTGTGTCTTGAGATTCTCAATTTCCGCAGAGATATCTTCAGTCTCAAAACCAGGAACAACGCAAGGGTGAGGAGGATATCCATCTTCGATTTGCTTGAGCAATAGAGTGACGCCTTTGCTTTTCAGGCGCACGATACAATCACCATACGTTGTTTCAACCTCAAAATCGAGAGCATCACAATAGAACTTCAACGATTCCTCAATTGAATTCACACACACACAAAGCACACAAACTTCTTTCTTCATTTTTTATCCCCAAACAGGTTTTTACTTTCAGAAAGGTACAGGATTATTTTTTCGTTTATCAAGTTTACTGTTTGACGGAAGATTGAAATCACAATATCATCTGGTTTGTCTGAGTACAGAGCAGGATCATCAATCCCTATATGGATCTGAGGTATCGGTTTTGGAAATACAGGGCAGTTTTCTTTCGCATGATCGCAAACCGTGATAACGAGATCCAGATCGTCCCGTTGGAGAAACTCTGCGACAGATTTACTTCTCGCCATATCGGCAGAAATTCCTAATTCCTTTAAAACACCAATTGCATAGCGATTTGGGCTACTCGGCTCTACACCGGCAGAGAATGCCTGCCATCTATCCCCAAGGTGATGATTTATGAGAAATTCTGCCATGATACTCCTTGCGGAATTTCCAGTACATAAAACGAGGACTTTTCTTTTTCTATTTCCCATTGTTCATTTATCAGTATAATTTGTGAATGGTTTAATACTTAACATAGCGGAGTAATTGATAAATTATAACCTTCTAAATAGCTGGATGATCGATTTTCTATTTATTTCGGGTGTTTCACTGAAAACTAAGGATTAGTATCTATTATTGTATTATACTAAATTACATATAGATATATACAAATTGTGTAAAATAATTTGTGTAAAGTTGTTAAATAAATCCATGTTTTTGTAAAGAAATAATTTATGCTTTTAACTTATGAGTATTGGGGATTTGATTAATAAATTGTTGCAAAGCTATACAAAGAAATATTAATTATATGTATTAAACAATACAAGTAAACTACACTTCCTTTTTAGGAAAAGGTTTGGAGGCAAAATGGTAAAGAAGGTTTCCTTAATGCTCATGATCTTGGGCGCATTTGGATTTTTTATTCTTACAGGTTGTGAGGATGATGACAGCCCAACTTCAAGTGCACCAGCTGAACTTGAGTACATCGGATCGGATGCTTGCGCGGAATGTCACGAGGCAATATCAGATAAAATTACAAACAATGGACATGGCTACAAACTTAACAAAGTTGAAAATGGCCAAGCACCAAGTTATCCGTACACGAACGTTCCTACCCCACCAGTCGGTTACGATTGGGATGATATTTCTTATGTTATAGGAGGTTTCGGTTGGAAAGCTCGTTTTGTTGATTTACAAGGGTACATCATTACAGGTGATGCCGTTCAATATAACATAGAGACCAGCGGCTGGTCAGGATATCACTCAGATGAAGATCCTGGAACCAAGCCATACAATTGCGGTAGATGTCATACAACTGGTTGGAAATCAACCGATGACGGTGGAGCACATCAGGATGGTATGCCCGGAATGGCAGGACAATTCTCAGAACCCGGTGTTCATTGTGAAGCTTGCCACGGACGTGGAAGTCGACATGTCGAGAGCAGCTCTGCTGATGACATCGTCAGAGACACCAATTCAAGCATGTGTGGGGGATGTCACTATCGTAATGAAAATCATCTCATAGATGCTTCTGGCGGTTTCATTCGTCATCACGAGCAATATGATGAAATGATTTCCGGTGGTCACCGTGGCTTGGATTGTATCGAATGCCACGATCCTCATCAAGGCATTCAGGACCCAAGTTATTCATACGCAGCATCTTTAGCAAAGTGTCAGGAATGTCATACTGGCGCAAATTATGCTATGCATAACGGTGCTGATTGTATCAAGTGCCACATGCCTGAAGCAACAAAGTCTGCAGTTGCCAGCAACGTATATAATGGCGATCTTATGACCCATATATTCGCTATCAATACTGAAGCTGTCGGCAAAGATGCAATGTGGTATTCAGATGGTAAAAAGGCTGTTGGCGAAGTAACTCTCGATTTCGTTTGTTACCAATGTCATCAGGACCCAGATGGTGTCGGTGGTGCTGGTTCCCCCAAGACATTAGAAGAACTTTCAGCAAAAGCGACAGGTTACCATACACCATAACGCTTTTGGTAAGATAAAACTTGTGGATGCGTTAGGGGTCATGCTTCTTATATGGGGTGTGACCCCTTCTTTTTAAACAGACCAGTTTTTTGTTTAACGTTTATTCTTTAACAGCTACCACAACAAACCCAGATATGAATTTCAAATAGTGTTCCCAACTTCCAGGTTTAGCCTCATCTGGCTGAAGTTTGAAGTGTGGGGTTTCCATTACCTGTTGAATTTTAAATCCGGTGTTAACTAATCCATTGAAGATATCACTCATATGATGTCGAAACTCTATTGCTCCATCGCGGCGGTGTCGTTCTTTATCTTTGTAGGGCATCGTTATCCGATATCCATCTCCATCCCCCTCTTTCCAGTCTACAAATTCAGTCGCGGGATTAGTGAATTCCACGCGGTATATTCCTCCAGATCTAAGGACAGCAGCAACTTCAGCATAAACCTGCCTGACATCAGGAATATATGCCAATGATGGTGCTTGCCAGACGATGTCAAAGGAGTCTTTCTTTAGCTCAGACAAATCTCTCATGTCCGATTGGATCGTTGTGATTTCATATCCGTAATGATCCGCTGCAATCATGTCCCCATCAAGCTGGCCTTTTGCGATGTCTATAACTGTTACTCTTGCCCCAAGCATACCAAACACAGCCGATTGTTGACCACCGCCGGATGCAAGACACAGGACTTTTTTGTTCTCCACATCTGATAGCAAGCTTGGAGGATACATTTCTAATAAATCATTTGGAACTGGTGAAAGCTCACCTTTTGTGTATCGGTGAACCATTTCAAAGTTAAGGTCGAGAAATGGTTGGGTAAATCCACATTTATCTGCGACTAACTTTTCCCAGACTCTACGATTGGCTAGTGCTGTTTTATCAAATGGTTTCATGACACTGAATCCAGTTATATTGATTTCTTTTAAACAAACAATATATGTATTTCTTACTCAATTTGTCAGGGATTAATTGATAATTAGATTTCGATTGCGTATCATGTGGAAGAAAAATCAAACTAAAAAACGAAAAAGCTCTGGAACAAGGCAACCAGAGTTATGCTAAGTTAATTGGGACACTCTTTCTGCAGATTGAAAGATTTCCAGGCAACTAACAAAAGAAAGGAAAACGAATGGGTTTGGATCTGTTTTTAATAGCAGTAGTTATGCTAATCGGATTTGCAATTTATGACCTTGTTGTTGGTGTTAGTAATGATGCCGTCAATTTCCTCAACTCCTCCTTTGGATCGCGTGTTGCTCCTCGATACGTAATCATGATAATTGCAAGTATGGGCATACTGGTTGGTGTTGCATTTTCAAGCGGCATGATGGAAGTAGCACGTAAAGGAATCTTTCATCCACATCTATTCACAATGCCGGAATTGATGACCATTTTTCTTGCAGTTATGATAACAGATATTATATTGCTCGATTTATTCAACACATATGGTTTACCAACATCAACAACAGTTTCAATTGTATTTGAATTGCTTGGTGGTGCAGTCGCAGTATCGATACTCAAGATTATCCAGATGGATAACAGCTTGGTCATGCTATCTCAATATATCAATTCCAGCAAGGCTCTGCTTATTGTATTTGGAATATTGCTCTCAGTTGTGGTTGCATTTACACTTGGGGCAATTGTACAATTCTTGACAAGATTGTTATTTACCTTTGACTACGTAAAGAGATTAAAGCGTTATGGAAGTTTGTGGGGCGGGATGGCGTTGACTTTTATAACCTATTTTATCTTAGTGAAGGGTGCAAAGGGAGCTTCTTTTATCACTCCGGAAACTGCAGATTGGATTAAAACGCATACCGGATTGATATTGCTGATGATATTTGCAGTTTCTGCCATTTTTCTTCAAATATTACTCGTTTTTAAAGTTAACATCCTGAAGCCTATTGTCCTGATAGGTACATTTGCGCTTGCAATGGCATTTGCTGCCAATGATCTTGTCAATTTTATTGGTGTTCCAATGGCAGGTTTCCATGCATATAATATTGCTGCTGTTGCAGACTCACCATTGACCGTGACAATGGGTGCTTTGGGGAAAAAAGTGCCAACGGAAACATACATGCTTATGATCGCAGGTGTGGTAATGGTTGTAACACTCTGGTTATCAAAAAAATCGAGGTCAGTAACAGAAACAGAGCTCAATCTCGCCGATCAGAGTGAGGTTGATGAAAAATTCGAATCTATTTTTCTTTCCCGAACCATTGTTAGAATGGTGATTGGCATATTTGGTTTTGTAAGAATCGTATTACCAAAACCTTTAAGAAGTTGGATGGCTAATCGTCTGGATATAAATAACTACAAAGCAGATACCGATTCTGAACAGCGACCCTCCTGGGATCTACTAAGAGCTTCTGTAAACATGATGGTTGCAAGTGCTGTGATTTCTTATGCGACTTCTCAAAAACTACCATTATCAACAACTTATGTCACATTTATGGTTGCAATGGGTACATCCTTCGCTGATCTGGCATGGGGGCGGGAGAGTGCGGTTTACAGAATTACTGGCGTGTTGACCGTTATCGGCGGCTGGTTCATGACTGCGGTGCTGGCATTTACAATTTGCGGGATAGTTGCTACAACGATTTTTTACCTACAGGGAATAGGTGTAATCATTCTGATAATCGGAGGTGCGGGTTTAATCTGGAAGAACCATTCAACGCATAGTGAGATTTCAAAGGGTAAAGAAAAAGATCAGGTGTATAACCTCAAAAAAGTAACAAATGTAGAAGACACCATTTCAATTACTTTCCAGCATATGGGGTCCTTGATAGGAGAGATCAGAGAATCTCTTGATACCGCCCTAAACGCACTCTTTACGCAGAATGAGCACATACTGAAGGACGAGAGGAACAAATCCCCCAAAATTCAGCACTGGGCAAACATTATTATTGCCAATGTCTTCAAAGCCAACCGCTTACTACAAAAGGATGATGAGCTTATATCATATAAATATGGTCAAGTAATTAGAAGATTACAGAAATTAGCAGATGGCCACAGAGACATAACAATTCGCTCGTACCGTCATGTTAGTAATCAACACAAAGGCTTGCTGGATGTCCAGATTGAAGATTTGCAGAAGGTACGGGAGTTACTCCACAATGTTTTAGCTGATGTGGAAATTGTGCTGCGGGATACGAATATGTTCCGGTATGACATTGTTGTTGAAAACGACAGCAAACTTAGAGATTTGGCGGAGAAGCTTAACAAAGATCAGGTTCTACGTATAAAGAATGATGAGTCAAAAACCCGTCTCAGTATTTTATTTTATGCAATAGTTGGAAATGCAATGATGATTTCAAAGCAGAATTTGAAGTTATTAGAAATTTTCAAAGAGACTTTTCCAGGTAATGAAGAGAGCACAGGATTTGATATGGATTAACGGACGCAGCAGGTTTGGTCAGATCGAAAAAAATAGCTTATCCAAATTCTGGGATGAAAAAGACATTACAAAAAGATCGAAAACCGGGTTGGGAATTCAGGTTGACATGTCAGCTTAAATTTGAAATTATGACGAGATAGGATTTCATTTACAAGTGTCAAACCGATTCCCTGACCATTTGGTTTAGTGCTGAAGAAAGGTGTAAACAATTGGTCCTTAGCTTCAGAGCTCAAGCCCTCGCCAGTATCGGTAATTAACAATATATGATTACCATTTTCCTCTTCTATTGAAATGGTTATTGTGCCGTTCAGGTCAATAGCCTCTATAGAATTGCGCAGTATATTCATCAGGGCCAGATATAACAAAACTGCAGCTTCATCTGATCTTCCTTGAGAAAATAATACTCTTGCGGACATTTCAAGCGTTGTCTCAGGAACAGAAACCACTTTTCTAAATCGAGACCCTTCGAGATCAATTCCCTTGAGACGCGACTTAAGCTCTTCTTTAATCTGGGGAATATAAGATTTATCCTTAGCGAGTATTAAACCGATGTACATACCCACATATTTATCGAAATCCTTCCTGACTGATTCAATTGTAAGTGGTGCCCACATATCAGAGTAGGGGATAAACCTTGTGAAAGGTACATTGCTTACTACTCCGGTTACCCTGTAGTTTTTCCCGGCAATTGTAACAGTTTTTCCGGTTGCAGACTCCTGACCGAAAAACTTGTTTTGCATCGCCTCATTGATGACAACCACCGGAGCTCCTGAGTCAAACTCATCCTGAGTATACGGCCTACCTTCGAGGAAATCAAACTGAAGGATCTTCCAGTAGTTTACATCTGTATATCTAAAATACGACTCAATTCTCTGCCCTCTTGCATAGGACAAAACCTCCCACATCAGCCCACTAACTGAGACCATTTCGGTTCCAGGTAGATCATACAGGTGATTTTTAAGCATTAGGATCTCTGTTTAACTTACCTGACGACCGTCAAACAAGTGTATTGTTCGTTCGGTTTGTTTTGCCAGATTTCTATCGTGGGTCACCATAACGACAATTGTTCCCTTATCCTCGTTCAATCTCTTGAGAATAGCCATTATCCCATCACCCATTTGGCTGTCCAGATTACCTGTTGGCTCATCAGCGAGTATGATTGAAGGCTTGCCAGCGATAGCACGTGCTATTGCAACTCGCTGCTGCTGACCGCCTGAAAGCTGATTGGGGCGGTGGTTCTTTCTGGAAAGCAGATTGACAGATTCCAGTGCCTCAAGACATCTATCCTTTCTCTCTGCAGCGGACATCTTTCGGTAAAGTAGTGGGATTTCCACGTTGTCGATAACGGGTAAATCATTAATCAGGTGAAATGATTGAAAGATAAACCCTATGTTTTTATTCCTGAGTTTTGCCAATTTTTTATCGCTCAATCCCAGAATTTCACGGTTTTCTAATTTTATTGTCCCAGATGTGGGGGCGTCGAGTAATCCGATCAAATTTAGCAATGTGCTTTTTCCACAGCCGGAAGGTCCCATAATTGAGATAAATTCACCGTCAGTGATAGTTATGTTGACATCCGAAAGTGCTAGTGTTTCAATGCGGTCAGTTCTGTAGACTTTTTCGATGTTTTCCAGTGTAATCAAGTATTCTCCGATTAATGTTTAATCCTGATTGTTTCCAGATGATTGTAATCGTCCGTTCCTGACAATATCACAGTTTCACCCTCCTGCAAGCCATCAATCACCTCATATTTGTCCATTCCCGCTATCCCGATTGTGGCTTTTCTTCGAATTGCTCTGGTGTCTTCAATTACAAACACCTCCTGCTCACCCGGTCCATTTACAAATGGACCCTTATTAACTCGAAGAACATCATCGCGACTCTCGGTAATTATATAGACATCTACACTGAGATTAGACCTCAAATTGTTATGTGATGGATCAGCAAGGTGGATTATTAGTGTGATTATTCCACCTTCAATATTGGGCAGTATATTGTGTATATTTCCATTCAGTATTTCATTGTTGGCTTTGACTTTAACTGCAAGTCCTACTGCAATTCGAGCAGAATTCAAATCGGACACGGTTGCTTCAATCCGGAATCTTTCAAGATTGGCGATTCTGGCCAGAATTTCGCCTTGTCGAAGCGTGGCTCCCTCCTCCGAAGCTATCCAGACTAGTACGCCTTTCATATTAGATTTCACAGTGGCTCGATTAATAAGATCTTCAACCTTTCTTAATTGTTGTTGAAGCAACCGCATCTCAATTTGTAAACCATCAACTCGCTTTTTATTGCTCTCTAACAGTCGCGATATTTCCCTTAAATTCTGTTCCTTCTTCAGTTTTTTTATTTCTTCTTCGAGCTCAGCCTGTTTCACACTCCAGGCAGTAGCAGCATATATTTTCTCAAGTGCTTTGACCTGTTCGGTCATGGCCTCTTGGAACTTCAACTCAAGAGACAAAATGTCTTTTTCACTATTCATTTCATCAAGCTGACGGTTTATTTCCAGCTCAAGTTGTTCTCGTTGATTGTGCTTTAAAGCAATCTCGTCTTGAAGTCTGTCGATATCTAACCTGATCAAACGGTCATCGAGAAGCAGAAGATTATGGCCGGGTGTAAGTTGAGTCCCCGGTTCTGATTCAACCCTAACTATTCTCGAATCAAATGGACATGAAATGACCTGTTCAAATTCAGGAACCACACGACCGGAGGAGAGAATAACGGCATCCACAGAACCTCTATCAACAACAGCTGTTCTAATCTTATCAATAGACAGAGTAGGCGTGAGCATCGACTTGATGCCAAGAGCTGATGCTAATACGATAATGACAACTAAGGAATACAGGGCGATTCGTCTGTTACGCCTGAGTTGTAAATAGGTTTTATCTAATGGCTTGTCCATGGTGAATAGGAAGCAAGAGGCATGCCAGAGTGAAAGTAATTATTAAATCAACGGATAGAGAAATATTGAATTAAAAACTGTCCGGAAATGAACAGTAATGTTCGGTTTTGTGAAGAGTTTTACAGGTTCCTCAAGTCATCTTGTCCAAACCAATATCAAATCCATCTTCTCATTAAATTTCAGGTCGTAATTCCATAGAAATATGTTTCATTTCTATATTTCTGAAACTATCGGAATTGTATTTAAAATCTTAAGTGATTTGAACATGGCTCGTGTTGTACTATAAATTCAATAACAATCAAATTATCAATTATAATTGAACATGTATTTCAATTCAATTGTGAATGATACAGAAAAAACATGAGTGTTTAGACAGATATTATCGGATGTGTATTACACACGAGAACCTCTAATTGTAGGGTATTCATTGCAATAACTAAGTATGTGGAGTATTTTTAAACTTCTGCGCAGATTTTTGAACTAATAATGAAAAGAACAATGCGAAATTTATCCATTGGAAAGCTAATTATTACATCAATGTTTTTAGCATTCCTGTTGAATGTAAAGTCTTTGACTGCTCAAGATTTAACCTTGCCCACCTATGTGATTAGCATTGATCAACAATGGCTGGACCGACTCAATCTTTACCCAAAATCCAATAGAACATTTCCCGCAAGATTCATCTCTGAAAACACTGAGTTATCCTGTACTGTACGATATCGAGGTGGTGCATCGAGAAACCTACCCAAGAAATCGTGGAAGATTTATCTGGACGGAAGCATAGGCGGTCATTCTGTCCTGAACTTGAACGCTGAGTACAGTGATTTGTCCCAAAGCAGAAATCACCTGTGCCTAGCTCTTGCTGATATAGTTGGTCTCCCCTCTCCAGAAGCTTTTTATGTTTCGCTTATCGTGAATGGAGAATATTATGGTGTGTTTCAATTTATCGAAGATATTAATCGCGATTTTTTCAGACGTCGAAATCTCGGAGATGGAGATATATTAAAACCTGAAAGCCATAGTGCCAGATTTTCTCCTCCCACAAACTATAAAAAACTTTCGCGAATATATTCGGCAAAAGATTCAAAACCAATTGCTCTCGATACATTAGGTGCGAAAATCAGCCTTTTGAGATACGCCAATTCAACAAATGATGGTGGCTTATTTGAATCCATGTTTGATACAGACAATCTATGCAAGTACTTTGCCCTGGAGTACGTAATCAGCAATTCTGATGGCTTTACTAAAAATTACTATCTACATCTGCGACCTGACGGAAAATACATACTTGTCCCCTGGGATTGTGATGCGACATTGGGGAATAATTGGCAGGGAATATATTTCGGGGGGGAGAGAACGGTTGAATATATCTTTATGGAGCAGCAGGCCCTCTTTGGCTGGTTGATATCCTCTCCTGATCGTCAGGAGGAAGTTCTAAATTACATCAATGAAATGATTACAACTGGCTTCGACTCCCTGGCGCTTATCAGCGAAATACTTCACGATCATATCGCCCACGACGTGTATCTTGATACAGCAAAGCGAGCGAGTAACGACCAATTCACCGCTGAGTTTCAACGCATACGAAGCTTTTTAACATCTAGAGCTGAACACTTAAGAGATTTGGACCGCTTTCACTATGTGCCTGTTGAATATACAAATGTGGAACCGGCATATATGGAATCCCTTGAGGATTATGTGCATTGTGAGGTTATCCCAGGCGACAGTGTATACGAAGTCTTGATTCATGTAGTAGATTCAAATGGCGAAACTGTCAGTTTTCCACTTAATGACAATGGTGAAGGTGGTGATGAAAATTCAAATGACGGTTTATATTCCTGTGACTTCAATCTGGCAGACTTTACTCCTCCTTTTCTCTATTGTTATTGGATTGGAATTAGTGAGCATGAGGGATATCCATACCCATTGTCCGGATGGGTGTATGCTCAAACAACTCCTCTCAGCCTACCAATGATACTATGTGATGTGAATCGTCCTTTGGAAGGTTGTGTGGAGTTTGAAAAATTAGTTGTTGAACCGAATTCAGAAACATTTGTAATAACCGTAAAGAATGTCTCAGAAGCTCAGGTTAACTTGAGCGGATGCACTTTGCAATTGGGGAATAGCCCTCGTCGAATGCTTGTTCCGGTTTTGGAAGACCTATCTCGAGAGACGGAGGTCTATTTTACGAATCATGTCGATATTGCCGAACAATTACTGGGGGATGTCGATATAAGTGGGAAGTTTTACTTTTTCCCGGAACTTGACGACACTCTAATTATCAAAGATGCATCCGGATTAATTTTAGCCCAAATGATTATTAACGAAATTGATCATGTTGACGATGTAACCGGAAGGGTAGTCATTAATGAGATTAACTACAATAGCCCCGATAATTTCCCGTCGGGAGATTGGATAGAACTCTTCCCGTTTCGTTCATTAGTAGATGTTTCAAGTTGGGAGCTCAAAGACGAAAACGACGCACACATTTATGTTTTTCCCGCTGAGACAATATTAGAAGATTACGAATTGTTGATTGTTGCAAGATCGCCTGACGATTTCATGAGGCAGCATAACAATATTGAGAATGTGATTGGAGGATTTGATTTCGGATTTGGGGGAAGTGGTGATGCTGTTCGGTTGTTTGATCAGAATGGGAATCTTATTGATTGGGTTCAGTATTCCGATGACAACCCTTGGCCGGAGGATGCAGATGGTGAAGGCTCAACTCTGGAGTTGATCCATCCAACCTTAAATAATTATGGAGCAGCCAGTTGGAGAGCTTCCTTGCAGCTGTATGGTTCACCAGGTGAAGTGAACACTGTTTTTGGTGTCGAGGAACCACCAAACAGATATCCTGATAATTTCGGAATAATTGGTGCGTATCCAAATCCCTTTAATTCAACTATAACACTTAATTTTGGATTATCAATTGCTGATTGGGTGAGTATTACAGTATATGATATCCGCGGACGCAAGGTTGATGAATTATTTGAAGGTATGCGTTCAATAGGACAGCATACCTGTATTTGGAATGCAACAGCTTTTGTGTCCGGTACATACATCGTCCATTTAGCAACACAAAAGGATGTTCGGGTGTCGAAAATAATGTTGTTGAAATAAGTGGAGACAACAACAATTATGTTTCTGCTTTACATTCCATTTTCTTTACACTGTAGAAAGAACTTCATTATTAATTCCAACATAACAACTATTGACAATGTAGGATAAATCTAATAGTTTATTGTTATATGGTTGAGTAGGTGTTTTTGCTGTTGTAATTTATTTGGTCAATTCCTGTTCTGATTAGTTGAATTTTAGTTTCTTTTTATAAGTTCGAAACATATTTCCACCTTACTTTGGAGTATGTTGCGAGGATTAGTTTAGTACATGAGTAACATTAAGGTGTTTAATGAGACACAGTAAAGTATTATTAACCGTGGTCATCCTTTCATGCTTGTTTTTTTCTCAGAGTTTAATCGGTGCTGAGATCTTTGTATGGGACCATGATAATGCACTTCGCGTAATTGATGTCACACTTCAAGACACAATAACAGCAGTTGAAGGCGTAACCCAAACGTTTGATCGTCTGGAAATTCCCTATGCTGAGGGTGAAGGTCTGCCAGAGGATTTAAGTATTTATGATGTAATTGTCATTCCGCTTGGATTTGCCTGCCCATCGTGAGGTGGCGGTACCCCAGCTGGCCAGATTGGTCAGGAAAATCAAGAAAGACTTTTAGAGTTTTTGGATATGAATAGAGGTTTGTTCATTTCTGGAAATGATTGGTGTATGGAGCATATGAACAGTGAACTGTTCTCCCGTTTTAATATTGAGTTTATCGAAGATGGTTTGGATAATGAGATAGAAACCCTTACAGCTCCAGAGGATGGTACATTTGGAGCATACAGCTTCGATTATTTTGTTGGTGAAGGGATGGCTTTCGCTGGTCATAATCCAGATCGTATTGCTCCTTCAAATGGTGCAGAAACTGTCCTGACATCTAACGGAGATCATATTCGAGCAGTCTATAACGATGAAGGACGCTACCGTACCTATGGTCAAAGTATTACTTTCGCCGGACTTATTGATACTGATGAAAGCGACCGTGCACAGTATTTTGCAGCAGTTTTAGACAAACTTGCGGGATACCAGGGTTCTCTTACTGGTTATGTTGTTGAATCCGGAACTTCGGTTCCTGTTGAAAACGCTGCACTGATATTTCAGGACTGCGGGATAACTCTTCATTCAGATCAGAACGGATATTTTGAAGCTGATCGATTTCCATTGGAAGAGTTTATGGTTATCATTGAAGCCGAAAACTACAGTTTAGCCATGCAGCAATTCACATTTGAAGGTGAAGAATCTATTGAAATTCAGATTGAGTTGCAGCCACTAAGTGTCAGTGGATCAAAAGAACACATCGCAAATTCTTTTGAAATTGACAATGTATACCCGAATCCGTTCAACTCGACCACGACCTTAGACTTGGTAATAGATAAGAAGTCTTCGGTTTCTCTGGATATATTTGACTTATGCGGTAAATTACTTATGAATGTACTCCATTCTGAGTATACTCCTGGTAGCTATAGCATTCCGGTTACACTAACAGATATTCCTGCTGGAATGTATCTGTTGAATATGAGTGACGGCGAACGTACAAGTCTTAAGAAGATTATGCTGTTGCGCTAATGTTTGGAAATTAGTTTATAAAAAAGGCCATCCCGATTCGACGAGATGGCCTTTTTTTATGTTCTGTAAAGTGCAGTTAATTAATCTCCGTGACACTCACCCGAACAGATATCGACTGTCCCATTGACGTGCATGTTCTGATTGATAAGGCCATCATCTGACCAGACTTCATCATGGCAGAACTGACACTGTGTCCATGTGATAGTTTCAGCGTGCGGTGGCATACCATGACATGACCCACACTCTGATTCAGGAATAGGGTTTGTCCATGTCCTTTGTTGGTTCCAATGACAGAATACATTTGAGCAGGTGTATTCATCATAATCATAGACAGGCTTGGATGTGTCAGCATTTGCTGGGAACGAGAAAACCACCTCGGCACGCCCGGGCGTTTCATCAATAATATGCCCCGGATCATCCCAGCTTGCAGGCACTACATGGCAATTTGCGCATTCTACGACCCTGGTTAGTCTCCCTTCACGATTTTCAAGCATCCTCGAATGAGATCCGACTGCAGGACTCGAATCTTCTGTTTCACCCCTGAGACCCTTGGTTGGTGCCCAACTCAGAGTGTCGTGTGCATCACTGGAAAATTTACCGTGACAGGTGTTACACGCCTGTGGTCCTTCAGGAAGTGAATGACAAAATGAGTTATTGCAGCTTCCACCAAACTCAATTTCGTGTTGAATGTTGTTGCCTGGGTGGCAATTAAAACAGGATTGCAGATCCCAGTTATGCGCCTGCATAAAAGCGGGATGTGTCTGGCTAAGTCCAGAGAAACCTGCTCCGGTGTGAGATGTTTTATTGTGACAGCTGTAACAGGAAGTTGCGCCATCATCCCCGGCAACTGGATTATCCTCTTCCTCGCCTCTCAAATCCTGACCATGGCATTCCGTACATTCTTCAAAGTTATAATCAATAGTCTTGATATAATCTTTGTGGTTCTCTGCTTCACCAAAATCGTGAGTATGTTCCACTTCATCATCATCTAACATGCTGCATCCATCAAGGATTAGAACAAGGCAAATTATAATGCAAAAAACAGCATTGAAGAACAACAGGTGATTGTTGTTTTTATTGAAATGAAAGAGTCTTCCCGTGATCATAAACAATTCTACTCCATTTTTCGGTGTTGACTTCACTGGCATAATAAAATATAGGAATCCTAACTTCTGTTAACAATGGTATTGTGTAGTTTATAAAGTGCATCCTGTAAATTATTGAAGATTGATTTTATCTTTGCAGACTTTTTGTATTGCTGTGTTTTGATCTACTGTTTTGATAAATGGATGTTAAAACTATCACCTCCGGTGATTTTATGCTTATCTTCCAAGGTGGAATATTTTAACGTCGATTTCTTTTAACATAAAACTGGGTAAAGTAATGCAATTTCTAAGGTTATTTTTAATTTTAACAATAACAATGCTCATGACATCATGTGCAATGTCACCGATGAACAGAGCGATGATGATGGGAATGATGGGGCAGGGGATGGATAGAGGTGCGCCATTTGATTCGGCAGCATTTATGGGTGATCTTAACGGATTCAACACTGATGCCATTTCTGATTTCTCAGATATCATTGATGATATCAAAGATAAAAAGGTCGTATATGTCGGTGAACAGCATGACGACTATGGACATCATCGTGTGCAGCTCGAGGTGATTCGCTCACTATACGACAGAGGTGTTAAAATATCCGTCGGAATGGAGATGTTTCAGCGTCCATTTCAACCAGTAATCGACAGCTACATGAAAGGTGAAATCAGCGAACGCGAGTTCCTGAAAGATTCTGAGTACTTTGACAGATGGTCATACAATTACGGATTCTACCGTCCGATCATACAGTTCTGCAAGGAGAATTTTATCCCACTCGTTGCTCTCAATATGAAAAAAGAAATTAGTCGCAAAGTTGCAAAGGTTGGCATAGATGGCTTAAGTCCGGAAGAGAAAGAACTGCTGCCTGACGAGATTGACCGCAGCAATTCTATCTACGAAGCGAGATTAAATGAGATTTACGCTATGCATGCACGGGGTGCAGTTGATGGTTTCAATAACTTTTTTTCATCACAGCTGATTTGGGATGAAACAATGTCTGAAACCGCGTACAAATTCCTAAAGGACAATCCTGAACGTCACATGGTAGTTCTTGCTGGTGTTGGGCATATCATGTACGGCGACGGAATCCCAGATCGTGTGGCGCGTCGAGGAGGTTGGGATCAATCATTGATAATCAATGCCGGCAGCATTGATATCTCAGATAATGATATTGGTGACTATATTTTATTCCCTGAAAAAATCATGGAACCATTTTCATACAAGGCTGGAGTTGCATTAAAAGCACTTGAGTCAGGTGGACTTCTGGTAGAGAAAATTTTCGATGGCACCCCTGCGGAAACAGCTGAAATGAAAAAGGGTGATGTCGTACTCACCGTCAATGGTAATACAATGAAAACAGTCGGAGATTTCAGGATAGAAACAGCCCTAAAAAATACTGATGAAAGTTTGACTCTGGAAATTGTTCGGAAGAAATTCCTGTTTGGTGCAAAAACAATTCAGGTTACACTGAAATGAAACATAATTGAATTAATGATGCAATAAATTCAAATCCTTCTCATTCGAAAAATGAGAAGGATTTCTTTTGGTATTTATGGCCTACAGGACAGGATATTGCCCGTCAAGTCATTATGGGTGGTGCAAATCATGCGAATGGTGTGTATCTGATACACCTTGAAACGGGAGCTTTTCGTTCAACAAGGAAGATAACACTACTGAAATAGCATTTCGTAAGTAACTAATAATACTTTATATATCTGGGGAATATTAGCTAACTCTTTAAGATGGCATAGTTAATGCTATAGTAATCTAATCAGCAGTATTACTTCAGTTTCATACTCTTTGTTTTTACAACCACAGGAGACAATTAGTTTCGCAATACGTTATGTGCTCATAGATGTTGACTCTAACTGAGCTAATAATAATCAATAGCGACGCTTTTTGTGAAAAATCTGAAAAGCAAATATTTAAATGTAAATGGGTGCTATATTAAAGTAACATCCATTTTAATGAATACTAATTCACATTCTACGCACTTTTTTAACTTACAGGAAAGGAAATGAATTTCAAGCAATTGTATGTACTCGCTTTGTTTTGCTTCGGTTTTGGTGTTCCGTTCTCCCTACTTGCTGATCCCATGATATCGGTTGATCCAATCGAAATAGAAACGGCACTTAATACCGGAGACGTTGAAGAATCTTCCTTCAATATTACAAATGAAGGTGATGAAGATCTACAATTCACCATCCGTCCGGAACTTGTCGGTCAACCTGATGAGGATATGAATATCCGTTCCATTCGCCAAACGAATAAAACAAGTTTACATGGTCCTCACAGGGACGAGCTCGGGGATGTTTTCGGGGAGTACAATCTTAATCAGGCTCCTTGGTCTGGTCTGGCATGGGATGGTGAAATGATGAATGGGATTGCATTAAATGGAAATATGGTTACTTTTGATCCAGATGCTGGTGAGGTTGTTGAACAAATTGCCTTGAACATGATGTGCTATGGTCTGGTTTATCAAGACCCTTTTTTCTGGACAGTAACAATGAACGAGGACAGTCTTTCAAATCTGGTTCGATTCAACAGAGATGGCAATATTCTTGAGATTATTGAGACTCAGAGTTTTGGAATAGTTGGTATCGCTTCTGATGGAGAAAGTGTTTATTTCAATGCTTTTGGTCCACAAGGTCGTCGCGCAATGTTGCATCAGGTAAGTTTTGAGCAAGGACTTGTCCGAACTATTGATTGTGGGAATATTTTCCAACGTAACGAATTGACCCTCGAATGGGTCAATGATCATGATGATGGTCACTTATGGGCAATAGAATGGAATACAGGCACTCTGTCGCAGGTGGATATTTCTGGAGATGAACCCCAGCTAATCCAGCGAACAGACCTTGTTCAAAATCAGATGTATGGTCTGGCTCACGACGGTGTGAACTTATGGTATTCAACCATGCGTGGAGACTGGTATGTTATAGATGACGGAATTCGCGAGCTCAGCTGGATAAGCTTCGATCAGGTAGAAGGAGTACTCGAAGGAGGAGCTGATCTTGATGTAATAGTCATTCTAAACGCTGATGAACTAATCGAAGGGTTATATGAGGCGGAGATTCACATTCTTTCTAACGATCCTGAGAACCCTGATGTTGTAGTGAGTGTTTCGATGACTGTTACAGGTGCGCCAGTTCTTGAGGTGGTTTGGTCAGAAGTTATTGGCTATCCGGATGTGATCAATTGGAATGCTGCATATTTTGAGGTTTTCGCTGGCGGTCCTTATCGTATTCCAGTGACTATTCTTAACTCGGGTACCGCGGAATTAATTATTGAGTCGATTACTTGCGAAAATGAGGTTTTCACTTCCCAACCCGATAACCTGAATTTAGATCCTGGGGAAGAGGTTGAGATCAATTTTATATTCAACACCGATGAGCCTGGTCGCTTTCAGGACAACATGGTTCTTGTCTGGAACAATCCAAATGAAGATGATTTTGAAATACCGTTGAATGCTGAAGCGTTCAATCCTCCGATAATTGTTATTGAACCCGGTGCAATAGAGGGTGGTGACGGGGAGGTTGAGGAACACATTATAAATATTTCGAATGAAGGGGATGATGTATTAAGGTTTAGAATAGAAATCGAGATTATTAGCGAACCCGACGTTGTTATAGCAGATCAACAATCTGGGGAGAGACAGGGAGAATTAAGAGCTCCATATCGGGATGATTTAGGAGATGTCATAAACGAATACAATGTCGGTCAGGGTAATTGGGGTGGATTGGCATGGGACGGTGATTTGATCTGGGGTATTAATGGCAATCAAGGTCAACTAATAAGCTTTGATCCCGAAGCAGGAGAAATTGTTGGAAATCTAAATATGCAGGGGCAATACTTTGGACTGTCCTATGGAGAAGATTCATTTTGGATTGGTGCAATGGGGCAGAGGAATGCGCGGATAGTCCAGATTGATCTTGAGGGTAATGCTATTTCTACTGTTGACGTTCCAGGAATTGCTATTACCGGAGTTTCATATGATGGGGAGAACCTTTGGTATTATAGCTTTGATCAACAAGGTGATAGTTGTATAATCCGACAAATCACCACTGAAGGGGAGCAGCTTCGAGAGGTCGATTGTACAAATATAATTCCCGGTATGGTTCATTCAGTTAACTGGGTTCCTGAGCATGAAGATGGCAACCTCTGGGTGCTCTCATGGGAAAATGGGTCGTTGTATCAGGTCAGTGTTAACGAAGATCAACCTGAGATTCTGCAACAGGCGCAGTTTAATCCCGGCGAAGGATTTGGTCTTGATCACGATGGTGATGATTTATTGTATTGTCGGCAGGGAGCATCCTGGTTTAAAATAGATGATGGCGTTTCAGAAATTCAATGGATAACCGTTGATCCAACTGAGGGCGAAATTGAACCAGATGGAGATATGGATATAGTTGTAACATTAGATCCTACAGGCTTGATCGGAGGAATGTATGAGGCAGAGTTACACATTCTATCAAATGATCCGGGCAATCCGGATTTGGTGGTCAGCATAGTTTTAGAGGTGACGGGAGTTCCCGAAATAGAAGTTGATTGGCCGGAAGAATTTGGCTATCCGGATAGAGTTGATTGGAACCTGGCATACGAAGATCTATTTACTGGAACTGTTTATCCTGTGACGGTTGAGATAATTAATACAGGTACAGATGATTTGTTGGTGGAGGAAATCTCTTGTGTAAGTGAGGTTTTCAGTGGCAATCTGGAGGATTTTGTATTGCAACCAGGAAGGTCACAGGAGGTGAACTTTTTACTAGCAGCGGAAGAAAACGGAAGGTACGAGTCTGAGATGGTCATCATCTCAAATTCTCCTGAAGAAGTGTTATCAATCCCCCTTGTTGCAGTTACCACCGGGCCACCACAAATAAGCATTGAGCCAAATGCGATTGAATCGGATTTAGAGGTGGGATCTATCGAGGAGCATGTAATTGGCATAACTAACGATGGTGAATCTACCCTTCGCTTTACAATAGATCACAACATTATCGATCCCGAATTGGATTCTCGCATCAGAACAAATCCACGATCTGCAACAGAAAGTGAATTCGGACCAGTACGGGATGAATTTGGTGATGTTATGGCAGAATATCGACTTGATCAGGGAGGAATAGTGGATATTGCATCTGATGGGGATCGTATTTGGTGTTTGAACAGTATTCAGTCAAACCTATTTACTTTTGACCCTGAAACAGGTGAAGTTGGAAATCATTTGGGATTAGATGGTGAATTTATTTCATTTGATTTCGATGGTGAATTCTTCTGGTTGGGTGATATGGGTGGAAATGACAGAGGAGCACAAATATCTCAGGTGGATAGAAATGGGAACCTGCTTCGGACTTTCCAGATTGACGGTTTAGTAATTTTCGGTATCTCTCACGATGGGGAAAACCTGTGGATTAGCAGCATGTTTCCTCAAGGTGAGATCAGTGTGATCAAACAAATCACTACTGAAGGTGAAATACTAAGAGAGATTAACTGTCAAAATGTAAACCCGTTTCCAACATTTTGTCTTGAATATGTACCTGAACATGAAAACGGGAACTTGTGGATCATAGACAGGCTACGCGGGAGCCTTATTCAATTGGATGTTTCGAATGATTTAGCAGAAATTGTTCAAGAAACGCCAGTTGATGAAGCTGATAATTATGGCATAACCCATGATGGTGAGAATTTATGGTATATCACCGGAGAAGGAGTGCTGAGAGAAATTGACGATGGGATTTCCGAAGTAGCTTGGATCACATACGAACCTGCTGAGGGTGAGATCGATCCTGACGCTGATTCAGACATAATCCTGACACTCGATGCTACAGACCTTGAACCGGGGGTGTATGAGGTGGAACTAAACATTTCCTCTAACGATCCTGATAACGAGGTTGTTGTGGTGAATGTTCGCTTACAGGTTGAACCGAATAGTGTTTACGATGACAGCGACAATCCAATCACTTTTAACCTGTCTTCAGCCTACCCCAATCCATTTAATGGCGCAACCAGGATAGAGTACACCCTACCGGAAAGAACCGACCTGAGCATCAATGTCTACGACATATCTGGGCATCTGGTCGAGAACCTTTTCAGTGGAGCGAAATCGACAGGAACCCATGACATAATCTGGGATTCGGTAGATAATGCCAATGGTGTATATCTTATCCGTCTACAGTCACCGCATTTCAATGCAATTCAAAAAGTGACATTACTGAAATAGAACTAGAAATTCTACTACTATCAGGGCGCACAACCGTGTGCCCTGATAAACTTCCCCCTTAGTCCAAACCTATAAATTATTGTTTAGTATCAATCTGGAGCTTGATCTAATCTCCTAAATTAAATATATTCACATAGTGGATTATATGATTTAAATCCCTGAGATGTGATTTAAATCAGTGATTTTACAGATTTAAATCATATTTTAACAAATGAAGGCCAAATCAGCCCTCAAAGAATTTCAATATTTAACCCGTGACAGGATAAATTCTGTCCATTTCTTTTAATAGTACTTAGACCTTAATGCTTTACAATAATAGAGTTCCAACACCAGGGGAGAGACAGATGCGCGCTTCATTTTTGATTGTAATCCTAATGCTTTTTATCCTAACATTTGCAAACTCGGCACAAGCCGACCCACCAATAGTAATCCAACAAATAAATCCGATTGTAGTTGATGAAGACTGCGGAAGAATCAACATTGTTAATCTCAATGAAGTTTTCGTAGATCCCGGCGGTCGTCAATTGGTCTTCTCCTTCCAAAATGCTCCGCGTGATTTGAACATGGAAATTGACCGGAACGGATTACTTTTTTTTGAACCTTCAGATAATTACAACATTCCAGATGGCTTACCGATCACTATTGTTGCAGCAAATGCTCAGGGTGAAGCTTCTGAGACTCGGTTCATGCTTGCTGTTGAGAGAGTTAACGATGGTCCCAGATTGTGGCAGGGGATCGGAGATGTCGAACTTAATGAGGATCAAGGACGTGTAAACATCGCAGACTTAGATGATTTGTTTTTTGATATTGAAGCAGATGAGTTAATCTATACAATGAGCGGTAATCCGGGTGAATTCAACATGGATATAGATGACAACAATATACTTTTTATTAACGCTGATGAAAACTATTTCCTGCTCAGAGGAGCAGAGATAACGGTAAGAGCTGAAGATCCTGACGGTGAATTCATTGAAGATGTGTTCAATTTGGCAATTTTACCAGTCAACGATGCACCGCTTGTTGTTAATCCAATTGAAGATATTGTTGTAGATGAGGATTGTGGTTTAGTGCAGATTGCAGATCTTGATGATATTTTTTTCGACATCGAAGCTGATGAAATGACTTTCAGTTTTGAAAGGCCAGGAGAATATGTGACGCGTATGAGAGCAAAATATGATCAGTGTACCTATAGCTATGCATCAGAACAGTTGGTACAGGTTGATTCATCACTGCTCGAGATTCCAAATGTA
>JABGPL010000039.1 GCA_018644935.1 Calditrichota bacterium
TCAGGATTGTATATTGCCAGGATGCAAGCACAGGACTTTTCTGATATTAAGAAATTGATACTTGTGAGATAGAGAGTAAATCTGTGATTCAATTTCTGGAGATGAAATGTTTTAAAGGCGAATATTCCTTTTTGGGGTATCTCGTCAATAATATAATCGGGGGACAAACACAAACAATGCAGGTTAGTTGTTTTAAGTAATCCCCTTTTTACTGTACGGTCATACTCGGTCTTGTTTGCGGTATGACAGATTTTTGTTTGAATTCCTGTTAAGCACTCTTTTTAAGATGTGTCGGTGTTTTACTATTTATTGTCTATATTTTCTAACGGCTGTTGCTTGCTCTCACAAACAGGCTATTGCAATTGCATAGGTGATGTTTTGAGAAAATTCATGATTTTATTCTGCGGAGGTTAAGATGTGCCGAATTTTCGTTTTTATTCGTTTTGTTTCAATTTTCTTGCTCGTTTTTCATTTCAACCCGATCAATTCAAATGCCTCGGGCTCAACCGATAATAACCAAACATCAAAGATCAACCTTGATCTCAAGTCCTCAACGGCAACTGAAGTTCAGATAAGCTTCAAGCTGAACGATTTCCAGATTCAGGAAGTTGTTGCTAATGGTGAACAATTTCAAAAGTTTATAATCGAAAACGAAAGCTCAGTCTCCCCTGAAGGTTGGCCTGATTTACCTTCAATTCGCAGGTTAGTACTTATCCCACCTCAATCAGGCGTTGAGCTAAAGATTACAGGGCTCTTAACTCACATTGTAGGCGATATTAACGTTTTTCCGCGGCAGATTTCCATTGAGAGCGACAAAAATAATACCATGAACATAGATAGCGATCCAGATGATCTTACGCTCTCGGCAGAAGCGGCAAGTTGTGAAGGGTTCTGGCCGCGAGAGGTAGCCTCAATTGGAACACCGGCGATAATGCGCGGTTACCGGATGGTATCTGTAGTAATTAATCCGATGCGATATAACAGACAGACGAGGCAACTGGAAGTTGTTGATGAGATTGACATCGAACTCGACTTCGGATCTGAGGATAATCGGGTGAATCCGGTTGAGCGACCACGTCCCAACCTGCACTCGCAAGCGGTATTGGATTTGGTTTCAGATTTAGTTGTTAATCCACCGGAGCCTTCCCGCGATATGGGGATACGCAATGGCTCAATTGTATATGTAATAAAGCAATGGGACGAAGTCGAGGACGCTCTGCGACCTCTTATAGAATGGCGGCGCCAAATGGGGTGGAGTGTAGAAGTAATCAGAGTTAATGATGATGCCCAAAATGAAGAAATCAAAGCTGCAATTCAGGAAGCATACGACGAATGGGATACACCCCCGGAGATGGTAGTGATATGCGGAGATACGGATGGTCCATATTCTATCGCATGTTGGGATCACAGACGTGGTGCAAATGTCGCATATGAGAGTGATCATGATTACGTTATGCTCGATGGTGATGATGTTCTCCCGGATGCTGCAATTGGCAGATTTTCGTTTAACGGCATTGCTGAGGGTACTAGAAGATTGGGTGATATTGTAGACAAAATAATTTCATATGAATCTGACCCGTTCATCGGAGAAGGTGATCAAGTTGGATGGCAGAAACGGGCAGCTCTATTCGCCGGAGATCAAAGAAGTGGCTTTTCCTGCATTGATGTCTGTAAATGGGCTAAAGAACTAATGATTCGTAATGACTATGATGAATTCTACGAAAGATACTGGTCAGAGGATGATCCGCGACCTGACGGACAAAATTGGATTACAGACGTATTCAATAACGGAATTTCGCTCTATCTCTATCGTGGTTGGGCAAACATGAATAATTTCGCAGCTTCGGATGTTTTAGATTTACAGAATGAACGGATGCTGCCATTTGTAATATTGCCAACGTGTAACACCGGAGATTTTGCACAAGATCCATTTTCTTACGCTGAGAGATTCCTGCAACACTCTGAGGGGGGTGGTATTGGGTGTGTTGGCATGGGAGGTGCATCACACACTGCATATAATAATCTTCTGGCAGCATCGGTGTTTCGGTCAATATTCGGCTCAAAAAATCCATATCAGGGATGGGCAGCGATGGCTGGTAAAGTTGAACTGTATCAGCACTACTTTGATCGGGGGGATATCGAACACGCTGAAAATCGCGGCATTGAATCATGGCTTTGCGCATTATATATATTTAACCTGATAGGTGATCCAGCCACGGATCTCTACACAGATGTACCAAAGATTCTGAACGTGGAACATCCGAATGATCTGCGCATTGGGGATACTCACTATGAGGTCTCTGTATTTGATGAGGAGGGTGAACCGCTCTCAGGTGTGAGGGTATGCATGTATCAAGTGGGTGAGTTTCAGGCGACTGATTATACAGATGACAATGGCTTGGTAATGTTTAACTTTGATCCGGATTTGTGGATTGGTGGGACCGGGTTGTTAACAGTTACCGGACATAATCTGATGCCATATCAGGAAGAGTTCAGAGTAGAAAGAGCACTAAACTTCATCGGTGCAGGTGAGTTTTTAGTTGATGATGATGCAGAAGGTGCGAGTAATGGAGATGGTGACGGTATTGCGAATCCGACCGAGAGAATTGAATTGACAGTTGCAATCAGGAATTATGGTGGTGACGTCCCTGAGGGTGTCGTTAACCTGACCCTGACACCCGGCTTGCCTAACCTCGAAGTTGTTAATGGTAATGCTATGCTTGAAAATGCTCCGGCAGTTGGTGAGGTTGAGGAAGTTGAATTTGTCGTTGATATCGGTGGTGGTTTTCCCGATGAACAACTCGCGATCTTTTATCTCGAATGTGTCGTCGGAGAATCGAACTGGATGAGCTCAGTCAGCCTTCCTCTCGAAGGTCCTGAGCTGGAATTTGTCTCCATCCTTTGGGCAGGTGAACCGATCAGACCAAATGAAATTTCAAATTTAGCAATAAGGATTCGGAATATTGGATCAAAGGAAACTGGGGCACTGAATGCAACATTAGTCAGTTTAACTCCAACTATTAATGTCCCCATATCCGAAAGTTCCTATGTCAACATTCAAGCCGGAGCTGAAGAAATCTGCGACAGACTATTCCGTATGTCAGCTGACATGTTCCACCTCGGAGGATCAGATGCTGATCTGGCATTGATATTAACTTCGGAAGCGGGATTTGTGGATACCGCATTCTTCTCATACACCATTGATCAGGCAGGAGCGGGTCAGCCATTCGGTCCGGACGATTATGGCTACATTTGTCTTGACAACACCGACGTAGAATGGTTTTCCGCTCCCGAATATGACTGGATCGAGATCGATCCGCACCGGCGGGGTGAAGGAACTGATACCGAGCTTAGAGATATTGCTGAGGAAGGTGATGTCAGTATGCTAATGGATTTACCATTTGGTTTCCAATATTACGGGCAAGAATTCGAAGAGATTACAATCTGCTCCAACGGATGGTTGGCGATGGGCGATTGCAGTGAGCTTATTACCGCCCGCAATCGACGTTTTCCAGCGGGAATGTGCGCGCCGGGTATGATTGGACCTTTCTGGGACGATCTCCTGACATCCAACGATGGTGGAATTTATACTCTATATGATGAAGAACTGAATATCTTTATTGTTGAATGGTCACAGATGTACCGACTCGGTCCCCGTGGGGACGATGAGGCTTCAGAAACATTCCAGTGTATCCTCTATGATCCTGAGTTCTACCGGACAACTTCTGGTGATGGTGAAATTGTGTTCCAATATCTCGATGTTGAAGATGCCCGATCCTGTTTTAACTGGGATGTACCTTTTGCATCTGTCGGTATTTGCAGCCCAGATCAGGGGGATGGGCTCACATATTCATATTGGAATGAACTTACTGCCGGCGCGGTACCTCTTGAAGATGGACTGGCTATCAAATTCACATCCTCTAAGCTCACTACAACCGGGCGAATTTCCGGGACAGTTTCCGATATCGAGACCGGAGAGCCGATTGAAGGTGCAACTATTCGCACATTGCATGGATTGGTGGCTGTGAGCAACGAAGGGGGAATCTACGAGATAGAACATGCTCCCGCTGAAATCGACTTTAGTCTCACTGCTTCAGTTCAAGGATACAATGATTCAACTGAGGTTGACCTTATCATCGAGGATGAAGGGGAGATAGAAATCAATTTTGCTCTTCTGCACCCGGAGTTCGACCTGTCTGTGGATGAACTTCAAGCTGAAGCTGATATTGATCAACGTATTGATCTGGATTTTACTCTGGCAAATGCGGGAAACGGGCAATTGGTATGGCGTAGTGAGATGCAGAACATCGGAGGTGCTAACGCTGAACCATGGGAATTGCGCGGGCAGATAAACGTCGGCGAGATTATCGGTGACAGCCGTGTTCAGGGTGGTATATTTGTTGATGACATGTATTATCTTGCTGGATCTAATAATCGTGATCCGCAGATCTATGTGTTGGATATCAATGGAGAGATAATAGACCAGTATGATCAACCCGGTGGTGGCGGAGGTGGATATGGATACAAAGACCTTGCATTTGATGGTGAACTAATTTGGGGTTCAGGAAGCAGTATAATTTACGGATTCACTCCTGATGGTGAATTGGTTGTGGAATTTGAAGGTCCATTCAATCCAAATAACAATCTTGCCTGGGACCCGGATAATGAATTGCTTTGGGTATCATCCACAACATCAAATTTAATGGGTATGAACAGAGAAGGCGAAATGATTGCTGAGCTTGATAGAGGTGGATTGCGAAATTATGGGCTGGCATATTGGCCGTTTGACCCGGACGGTTACAATTTATATGTCTTCCATAAGGACAGTGATGTTGCAGACCAGATAATTACTAAGGTAAACACAGAAAACAACGATATGATACAGGTGAGAGTCCTCGAACCTGAAGGGGGAGGCACTCCCGCTGGTGTGTTCATAACCAATCAATTTGATGTTTTTAGCTGGGTGCTTTTAGGGATGACAAACAATGGTGTCCGTGACAGGATAGATATCTGGCAACTGGAGGTGCGTCGTGAATGGGCAATTGTAGAACCGACAGAGGGTGTTATAGATTCAGAGGATTCACAGGAGTTTATTCTCCATTTAGATGCCTCGTTATTGCCCCCAATATTGGCCGAGGGAGAGCTTCATTTTTTCCATAATGCCGACGATGGGCATGAGGTGATACCGATTAGTTTGAATATTACTGACGATGAGAACAACAGGGACTTAGATGTCCAACTCGCACCGGGCTGGAATTTGATTTCGTTGAATATCTCACCTAATCGGGATATGTACACGGACTTTGAAGCGCTTGGACCGGATGTTATTCTGATGACTGAACAGCTTCGTATAGATGAAGATAATCACCAGATAGTAATTTTTAAGGATCAGCAGGGGCGCTTCTATTCCCCTGTATTTAATTTCAATAACATCCCTTACTGGAACCTGACAGAGGGATATCAGGTAAACGTTACCGAAGCCGCCGAGCTGCATTGGAGAGGTGAACCAATTCCTCCCGGCGCAGACATTCCACTGCGCGGGGATTGGAACACTGTGGCATACCTTCCGGACTATAATCTCAGCGCAAGATTTCCAGATCTAAGGGCAGTCTCATCTATTCGGGATAATCTGCTGATGGCAAAAGATGCTCTGGGGCGCTTCCTGATTCTGGGAGAAGTTGAATTCTCAAATATGCCCCCCTGGCGAGCTGGACAGGGCTACATGCTCAAAGTTGATGCTCCGGATTTGACTCTGAATTATCCACCACCGGAGGAAGAAGTGGCGTTTACCCCCCCCTGCCCCCCCCTACTTTGCAAGGGGAAAAATACAATGCTGGCAGAATCCCCCGTCTCTCAGTCAGGTCATTGGACATCTCCAACTCCAACCGGTGAAAACATGAGCTTGCTCATCACCAACATTAATGGCTTTGATACGAAATTCGGCGACCAGATCGGAGCGTTCAAATGTGATGGATTGCTGATCGGCAGCGGAGCTGTGAATACTGATGGCATGTGTGGACTTGCCATATGGGGAGATGACAAATCTACCGAAGAGGTTGATGGACTACAAACCGGTGAAGTTTTTACGCTGAAATTGTGGGATGCTGGAGCAGAATTGGAATTGTCGGTTGAGACAATTCAGCAAGGAGCTGGTCTCGTCTATGCGACCGATTCGTTTACGATGCTGGATGTGTCAGTGCAAACTGCTGTTCCGGGAGAGTTTTACCTGTCACAGGTTTATCCAAACCCATTCAATAATGCAACGCGAATCAATTATGGACTGCCTGAGGCAGGGCATGTTTTACTGAAAGTGTGTGACATTTCCGGTCGGGTTGTCTCTACATTAATTGACATGCCGGTCACAGCAGGTCACCACAGCACAAAATTGAACGCCGGGCAATGGTCTTCCGGGTTATATCTACTTCAGTTTGAGGCGTCAAACTACAGTGCAACCAGAAAGGTATTGCTGGTTAAATAACACTACTTCCTGGAGGAAGGTTGGTTGATGAACGTCCATCGAATTAAGGACATGACAAGATACTTTTGGGTGGGGGAACGAATTCCCGTTAATACAGATGTTCCCCTAACCGAAGGTTGGAATCTGATAGCCTATTATCCGACCTGCCAGCCTGACATGAGTTCTCCTGATTATTATGCACTGTCACCAATAATTGACCATGTGGAGGTCGCCAAGGATGGGGACGGCAATTTTATGATTCCGGAATTCGACTTTTCAAACTTACCTCCATGGAGTGCAGGGCAGGGGTATCAAGTTAAAGTTGATGCAGATGTGATTTTGAATTATCCGGATGCAGACAGATGAGTTCAGGACAGTCCACAGGTAATACTGTTAAATTGAAGATGAGTATTGAATCGCTCAAATTGCGCGATTCAATCGTTTTTCTCAACAGAAAATCAGGAGAAAGAAATGAAGAGCAGTAATTCAATCCTAACACTTCTGGCAGCAATGATGTTGATAGCTCCTAGTTTTGCAAATGCGGTTGTTATCAACGTCCCGGAAGATTTCGAGACCATTCAGGGGGCTATTGATGAATCGGAGGATGGGGATGTTGTTCTTGTTCAACCGGGAGAATATGTTGAGAATATAAATTTCAGAGGAAGATCCATTACCGTTGCAAGCCAATTCCTGATAGATGGAAATGAAGATCATATAGAAAACACTATTATCAACGGAAATGGAAATGGCAGTGTTGTCATACTTGAAAATAATAATGGTGCTGGTGGTGCTTTCCTGATAGGAATTTCAATTATAAATGGCTTGTCGGGCAATGGTGGCGGCGGCATACATTGTGAAGAGGCTACTCTTACAGTCTTCGATTGCACAATATCGAACAATAACACCACACATAATGGTGGTGGTATATGGTGCTCGAATTCAAATATAACAATCGACAATTGTATTATTACGCAAAACTCTGCGTCACACTGTGGTGGAGCGGTATATGTAACGGTCGCAAGCCTGGAGATAACTGGTTCCCTGATCTCCTACAATCAAGACGGCTCCCACGGCGCAGCAATGGAGGTCTTAAGAGGTGAACTTATTGTCAGAAATTGTACAATAGCAAATAATGCTTCACGTCGACCTACAATGTATATGAGGATTCGCAACCAATCCACCGGTTTTTTCGAGAATTGCATTTTCTGGGGTAATGCAGGGGTTACCTTGCTACAGGATCGTGCAGATATCTCATTCCTTTTCGCCGATTATGAGAGAGGAAGAAATAGTATTGTTTTAATCGAATCAGAACTTGGTTGGAACGACAACAATTTCGAGGAAGATCCTCTATTCGTCGATCCCGAAAATGGTGACTTTCATTTGGCTGAAAATTCTCCCTGCATAGATGCCGGTGATCCCGAAAGTCAGGAAGACCCGGACGGCACGAGAGCGGACATGGGAGCATTCTATTTTCACCAACCACCAATCAGAAATGTTTCTTTCGAAGAGGGGTGGAATCTCATCTCTTTGAACGTTTCTCCCGCGGAAGAATTCTATGCAGAAGGCGAAGACAGAGGCCCGAATGTTGAGTTGATGATGGAGCAATTGCGAATTGACGAGGATAATCATCATATTGAACTCATGAAGGATGGGGAGGGTCGCTTCTACGCTCCAGCACAGGACTTTAACAACATCCCGTATTGGAATTTACTGGAAGGATACTTAGTTAAGGTCGATGAAAGAGTTGAGGCAAATTGGGAAGGTGAAGTAATTCCTGCAGACGCTGATATCCCTCTTGAAGCAGGATGGAATCTTATCGCATATCTACCGACATATGAACTCGATGCCAGTGCGCCCAATTTTCCTGTCCTTGCTCCTATCATTGACAATGTGCTGATAGCCAAAGACGCACATGGTCGATTCATGTTTCCTGAATTGAACTTCTCAAACATGCCACCCTGGCGGGAAACACAGGGGTATCAGGTGGATGTTAATGAGGATGTGGTTTTGAATTATCCGGATGAGTGATGCTTTCGCGAAGTACTGTTGGATTTGATTAATCCTTACTAATTAAAGTTCTCAAAATCTAAACACCAGGACGTCTTTTGAGTTAAATAGTTATAATTATCTGAGAGGTTGTAACATGAAGAAAAATGTTATAATGGTCATCGTTGCATTAGTTGGTCTTTCTGACGGTATAGCAAGAGCTGATGAATACTTTCGCGTGGAAAGATTGGGATATTTGAATGTCTCATATTGCAATGAAATTGAAGTTGTTGGAGATATTGCCTATACTCTTACATCTAATGATGGTCTGAGAACAATCGATATTGCGGAACCAGAACGTACTGAAATACTTGATACATTTGATGTTAACGAGAGATTTGGATCTTTATCGGTATACGGAGATTTTGCGTATGTAATCTGCGACCATGTTGATTTATACATTTTTGATGTTTCCGATCCAAGAAACATTCGTCAAATTGCGACCTATGATATTGAGCCTCCAATTTCAGAAGTTTACATTTACAACCATTATGCTTTTCTGAATATTAACCGTAACAGATTCAGCATTCTTGACGTATCTGATCCTGAAGACCTTGTTGAAGTATTTCGCTCTGATAGTCTTGGAAATATCAGACATATAGAAATTGTTGATGATTTTGCGTATGTAGCCATTGGAAATCCCGGATTACTGATCTTCAATGTTGAAAATCCTGAAGAGACTGAATTAATCGGTAGTTGTGGAGAAGATTGGAGTATTGGTGACGTTTTCATCTGTGAAAATTTTGCATATCTTTCTGATTACAGCCATTTCCTGCGAATTGTTGACGTTTCAAATCCTGAAGATCCCAGTTTAGTTTCCTCTTATGAGACACAGGATCAGTGTCGTCAGGTGGAGGTACATGATAATCATGCATATGTGGGAGTATCAGATCATGGACTCAGAATACTGAATATAACCGATCCTGAAGATATTTTTGAGGTCGCTTATTACGAATCCGGCAGGGATATTAGAGATATTTATGTTGATGATCGCTTTATAATTTGCGTTGATAGGTACTGTAGAATCTATAGTTTCGATCCAAACACTCACACTATATATTTAACTGAAAATCAACTGGATTTCGGTAATGTCCGCCCAAATCAACATGAGGAAATGGCAGTTACCCTTTTTAATCGCAGTCGGGAGGAACAGGTCGTTGAGAACTTTTTCACTTTTACAGATTTCTATGATTGTGGATTCGAGGGTGAAATAATATTTCAACCTATGGAGGAAAGAGATCTTGTAGTTACGTTCAATCCAGATGCAGGAGGTATTTACGATGACAGACTGATAATTGAATGCGCTGAACCAGATGGTGAAATCATTGTTGAATTGGACGGATGCTGTTCAGTTATAAATGAGGTTAGTTCAATTGACGTTCAGGATTACAATTATGATTTAAAAATGAAGGATGAATTTGTGTTTGTAGCTGGAACAGAAGGGATTTGTGTCGTAGATATTTCAGATCCTGAACAACCAAACCACGTTGAAACGGTCGTTGTAGGAGTGCATGGGATGGGTTGGAATATGGGTTCTTATGAATTAGCACTGAATGACTGGTATGCTTTTACACCTATCGCATATATAGATTGTTTGGGTGAATTATATTCTGGAGGATTGAATATTGTCGCTATCGATGATCCTCCAAATGCGCAATTGGTAGAATACATTGATATTTGTGAGGATCTCAGAGGTGTCGCTGCCAATGATCGATATGCATTTGCCAATTCTGAGAATAGTAAACTCATTTTTGACACTCGAAGAGGACGTGTTGTCGGAGAGATTGGTTTACTCGGAAGCACGGCTGCGGATGAAGAAAATGTATTCATTTCCAACCGCGGAGTTAATGTAATTGATATTTCAAATCCTGAAGAACCAGAAGTAATTGCCTGGCTGGAAATGGAGAGTAGTAGTAAATTAATTCGAGATGGTGATTACCTCTACATAAACAGTGATGGATTACGAATAGTGGATATTTCAAATCCTGAAGAACCAGAAGAGATTGGTTCTTGCCCACTACCTCGTAGAATATATGACATGGTAGTTCAAGATGATTTCCTTATAATTGCCGATTGGAATCATATTGTGACTGTAGATATTTCAGATAGGGAAAATCCCGAGGTTATTGATATCTATGGTATCAGCGCTACACAGGTAGGAGTTTATAATCAACATATTTTCTGTACAAGCAATTATATTGATTTAGTTGTTCTCGACATTTCTGACATTATCAATAGAGAGAATAACGATGACGGTGATAGAGAATTAACCATAAGAATGGATCAAGACTGGAATATGATTTCCATAAATATCACCCCCGACGAAGAGTTATGGGCAAACGATCAAGGACCGGATGTAGAATTGATGATGGAACAGCTTCGTATTGATGAGGATAGTCATCACATCATGCTGGTGAAGGACGAAGATGGTCTGTTTTATTTGCCGGCATTCGATTTCAACAACATTCCCCACTGGGACCTGACTCAAGGGTATCTGGTAAAAGTAGATGAGGAGGTTGAAGTTGTCTGGACTGGAGAGCAAATTTCAGCCGATACGGACATTGCCATCGAGGAAGGCTGGAATTACATTGCATATTTCCCGACCTATGAACTTGATGCAAGTGTCCCTGATTACTACGCACTCGAGCCAATAATAGACCATGTGGAAATTGCTAAAGACGGGGACGGCAATTTTATGCTGCCAGCTTTCGATTTTTCCAACATGCCACCCTGGCGGGAGACACAAGGGTATCAGGTTCGGGTAGATGAGGATGTGGTTTTGAATTATCCGGAGGAGCAGGAACAAGTTCGAGGTGTCGAGTATACTCATCTGACAGAAAACACCCCCCCCTACCCCCCCCTACTTCGCACGGGGGGATCATCCGTTTCAACTTATCAGAATATGAGTCTGCTGGTCACAAGCTTTAATGGGATCGAAGCAGCTTGTGGTGATCAGGTCGGAGCATTTGATGCTGGCGGCATCCTGGTCGGTAATGGTATTGTTAATGAATATGGGAGATGTGGTCTGGCGGTTTGGGGGGATGATACTTCTACTGATGGGATTGATGGGCTAGGAGCAGGTGAGGGATTTGCACTGAAACTGTGGAATGGCAAAATAGAGACGGAATTATCAGTACATGAAGTTCAGGCAGGGGGTGGTTTGGTATATTTGACGGATACTTTTGTTGCGCTTGAAGTAGAAGTTAGTTCAAGTGTGCCACTTGACTATGAATTGAGTGGTGCATTTCCCAATCCATTTAATGCAACTATAAACATCTCTTATTCTGTGCCAAATTCTTCAAAAGTCTCAATTCAGGTTTTCGATCTTTCCGGTCGATCAGTGAAAACATTGGTTAATGAAATTCACAAAGCTGGTAAACACTCGTTTATATGGAGAAGTGGGAATGCTGTTTCCGGTGTTTATCTGATAAGAATGGAATCTGCCACATTTTGTGAAGTTCAAAAAGTCGTATTGTTACGTTAATGAATTGATATTGCATTTCCCGAAAGAAATGAAGTGTGTCTGTCATTGCGAAGGAACGCAGTGACGAAACAATCTGATTGAGAATATGTAACACAGGAGATTGCTTCACTTTGTTCGCAATGACAATACTTTCAATAAATGCTTTAAGATCATATAAGAAACGTCCATCCAGATAAATTTGGAAATATCAGGATGGACGTTTAGTTTCTTGCGAGATTTGTAAAACTAACTTACCTAAGCAGCATAACCTTCCGCATCGTGGTTTGACCTGAGTTCTCAAGTTTAACCATATATACACCTGCTGATGCCTGATTTGCATTCCAGACTATGGAATGTGTTCCTTTTGGTTTCTCACCAACGACCAGACTTTGTACAAGACTTCCTCGCATATCGTATACGTTCAACTTCACATCGGAAGACTGCTTCAGATTATATCTCAGCGTCAAACTTGAGTTGAATGGGTTCGGATATGCACTCAGTAGTTCAAATTCTTCAGGTGCCATTGCATTTCCAGCGACATCCAGGAATGGTGCATTAACGTGAATTGTGAAATTCCTGTATTGTCCATTATTCTGGAAGACGAATTCATCATTTTCCAACATATTAATGCGCTGTCCGGTAACAACATCAATAAGTGTGAATTCAAAGTGATCCGGAGCCTTATCCATACTACCCGCCCAGGATATTCTGGTTTGACCGGGATCATTTGTTTGAATTGTCAGTCCCCACTCCTGCGAATCGCCGTTCATCGGGCTGCGAATATCACGGTTGAATTGTGATGTGAACTGAGGCAGCCAGTCATTTTGTGTCCAGTAGGCACGCACCCATTTGCTAGCTCTGGATCGACGAGGTTCGGGATAATCAAACAATCCATCATAGCCATCACTGGCTATCAGAGTTGTTCCAAACACAGCACGATCCTGAGCTTCGGCAGTCTGAACATGTAATGAGACTTCCCACATTCCCGGAGTATCACTGCTTGCAAGACCTATTGGTTCATTATCATTTCCAACAGCATCGGGAGCACCACCATCGAGAGGAGGTGGAATAATCATTTCAATACTGTCAACCAGTGCCAGGAACCAGTAGCCATGCCATGGTTGAAGTGTCTGAGATTCAAAGTAGTCAATCTCATTGTCATAACCATAAAGTATTGGCACCAATAAGCGATCCTCGCAGGCTTCTTCGAGGTTGTAGTCTCTTCCGTCCCAACTCCAGATAACATCCATTAATGGTACATCTACAGGGAATGGGTTGCCAATCATATTCCAGGACAGGTCAAGGCTGTGCCGGAAGGTATCAACTCTCGCTGTACCGTCATATTCAATTTCTACTTCGGGCACGTGAGCGATTACAGACCAGTATCCCAGACCGTTTTCAAGTTCGTGAGGAACTGTATGACCGACATCGTAATCAAATCCGTAAACTGCATAAATACCAGGATGAGGAACATTATTACCAAAGATGGTACTTGTTCTTGGATCATCCGGAATTAAGGGTAAACTGAAAAAGTTCCACCCACAGAAAAGATTTGATGATGAACCGGATTCAATTCCAACACTCATGTCGCAAATTTGAACATCAGATTCATTGCCTTCCACATCCGTAATAACAATTCTTAAACAGAAATCGGTTGTGAAAAGCTCCGGAATAATCCATTCAAAGTCAAGTGCATCCCATGCCAGAGTTGCAAATGAAATCCACCTGTCACCGCCGTCAGTTGAGTAGTATAAAACAATATCTTCAATATCAAATCTTGAACTTACATTCCAATCAAAATAAAGTGTATCACCCGGCTGATAACTTCCACCACCTTGCGGTGAAATCAGATCTATTGTTATTGGCAATCCGGTAAACTGCGAAACATCTACGGTCACAAAACCTCCACCACCGATGGCGATATATGCAATGCCATTGATTACCACAATCCATGAACCATTCTGAATCTGTTCTTGAGCTACAAATGTCGGATCGGAAGGATCAGAAATATCAAGGATAAACAAACCGTTCGGATCATCAAGCAGGAACAGGTAACCACCTGAAATATATAATGATACGACCTCCCCAGGTGTGTCGAAAGAACCGACCACTTGAATGTCGCCCAAATCAGATATGTCGAGAATAATTAAACCACCGTCACCATCGACAACATAAACATAGTCACCAACAATCTGGAAGTTATATACTTCACCGGGTGTGTTAAAGAATCCGGCAAGCTGTAAATTATAAACATCCTGAATGTCGATTACGTAAAATCCACCTTCCATGTCAGCTATGCAGGCATAGTTATTAATGATTGTTATGTAGACAGCTGTTCCGGCTGTATTATAGCTGCGTACAAACTGAATGTTCTGCAGATCTGAAATATTGAGAACCAGCATTCCAATTTCACCATCCGCCAGATAGGCGTAATTTCCAACTACATAAACATGGTATGACACTCCGGGAGAATCGTAATGCCCGGCAAGTGTGATATTGTTGATGTCTGAAATGTCAAGAATTACAAGTCCGTTTGAGCCATCCGCAACATAAGCATAATCTCCGGAAACATAAACCGAAAGTGCCTCGCCATCGGTATTGTAAGAACTTATAAGAGCTGGATTTTCGGGATCGGAAATATCATATACAAGCAGACCATTTTCTCCATCCGCGACGAACATCAGGTTGCCCCACACAAAGATATTATTAGCTGTGCCGGGAGTGTCATAATTACCGCCACCGCCAATGTTGGCTTCTGTTAAAGCAATATCAACTACTGTTGTTTGTCCATTGACCACTGAGAATTGACCTGTCTCCAAATCGACGTAGTTTAGAGCGTTAGCAACTATTGTGTAATCACCGGGCAACACGTTCACAAATGTGTAGTTTCCGTTTTGGTCAGTTGTTGTTGTCGCACTATTGGATAGTACAATTGTGGCACCTTCAATCGGGTCGCCAGTATCATCATCGGTAACGGTTCCAGAGATATCTCCGTTTGTAATGAAGAATCGAACTGCCAGACCATCGTACACATAGTTATCGTTTGCGGAAACCGTTAAACCATCGGTTCCGTTTATGTTCTGAATCCCGACAACACCCTGATCTGTCGGCTCATTGTTATCGTGATACTGAAAAACAATCGTCCCGTCTTCATTGAGAATAATCTGGAACTTCCGAGGACCGATACCGCCATTATTCCCCCCGCCATTATTGCCATAATCCATAACCCCATACTCAAAATACAACGCCCAGTTATTACCGGGGTATTCCTCGTCACCTGCCCATGCTGTTTCGTTACTATTACCGTGTTTTACAACTCCGTGAACCAAGAAAACACCGGTAAAATCACTACCGTCCATATCAATTCGATAAGTATATTCATCCACACCGTTGTTGCCGTGATTTTCTGAATATTCCATTTGACCAGGGATGGGGCCACCATCATTGTGAGGAATATCGTCCGTATCAAATCCCCAGTCAACATGAGATTCTAATAATTTCCAACCACCGGACATATCTATCTGAATATAAACATCATCATCGCCATCTTCCTGAAATACTCTGATGTCACCGACATCTGTATTTTGCCCAGCTGTAAATTCAAACCATTCCGTGTTCAAATATTCATAATTCTGGGGATTGTTTTGAGGTGCATTCTGGGGTAAATACCATTCATTCGCATGCACCGGTACATCATCCCACTCAACCACAAACTGATCGTCAGCATTGTTTGTCCAGTAATGGATCTTCTCTTCCTCGTTCGGATCGAGATCGAGCCACAATGGCGCAATTACGTTATATGGTTCGTTTCCGTCGGGAAAACTGCGAAACCTGTGATCCCATCCGGACCAATCGGTTCCGAATGCAATGTATCCGTTGCTGCTGATATATACCTGATTGTATGTGTTACCGTAAAAATCAAAATTGAATCCCATGTTGATCGGACCTTCAACCTCGTCATCTCGCAATGTAAGGGATTGACCAATCTGATTAATCTCTATCCAATCAAACTCAAGATCAGTTCCCGGCTCGTCAGAATCAACCCAGCGGTAACCGAAGTTATCAGGTCCGCCAATATCTGCTATGCGATCAGGAGACAATTCTTGTTTACTCAGAGATTCTTTATTTTTTAAGTCATTTGCATATAGACTGACAAATGAAAGCAAAAAGACCATCGAAAGTAGTACAACAAATATTTTTTTCATAAAATCCTCCACTCTATGTATTACACAAAATGTGTATAATTGCTTGTTTAGACTTTTTTGATGTTCCTTTATGTGACGTCTATCACCTCTTCAATGTGATGTCCGTCAAGGGGCAAAGTCTTTATTTGTAAATAGATACGCGGACTATTTTGAAGTGGTTTGTCTCATTTGTCAAAAAGCGAGCGACGGGGAAAAATATTCATGCTTCCTGAATATTTAAGCTGCACATAACTTATTTTCGGTTGACAAATTCGTTAAAGTTTGAATCTGGAATGTGAATCGCTGGATTTGATGGTTGGGGAGATCAGACTTAAATTGATGAGCTAAATCTTGATCTTAACTAACAAACTGAGACTTTCTGATATTAAGATAAACTCAAATTAGATTTAAGAGACATACCTGATGATTAAATATAGTATCAAATTCATTGTGCGACTTTCCTACCCCCCATAAACGCCTGAACAACGATCCCCCCAATAATAAAAATAAGACCGACAACAGAAGATGGCAGTATTTTTTCACCGAGAACTATACTTATAAAGATAAGCGAAAGGAAAGGGGTCATATAGGCGAAGATGCCTACAGATGCGCTATCGCGGGATAGCCTTAAAGCGTTCAACCATAAGACAAAAGCCAAGCCCATCTCGAAAAGACCAGTGTACACTGCTGCTCCGAAGCTGAGGGAAAGGGATGTTGGAAATTCGGACAGGAATATAACCGCAATTGTGATGTATATACTGCCAAAAACGAAATTCCAGAATAGTTTGACTACCGGTTCTCGCTCATCCTTGAGGTTTAATATCCAATACAAAGCCCAGATAATTGAGCTGCCAACAGCGAGAATATCGCCTGTCAGGTTGGTGAATTGGAGAGCAGTAATATTTCCCTGAGTTGAGATTATCAATACTCCCAAAAAGCAGAGTACAACCGCAATCATGGTCTGGACGGTGAGTTTTTGCTTCAGCAATAATGCTGACATGAGCGATAATGTTATTGGCCATGTCCAGTTCAGAGGTTGGGCTTCCTGTGCGGGGAGTAAATCGAAAGCTTTGAAGAGAATGAAGTAATAGAAAAACGGGTTGAGGAACCCGACTAAGGCGGATCGTTTAAATTCAGACGCTGTTATTGTGCGGATTTTAGCACCATTGCCCTGTAGAAACAACACTACAAGCAATGACAGCATTGAGACAATGGACGCAATAAACAGAACCTGGATGTGATCCAGTTCGCGCAGGGCAATTTTGAAGCCTGTGGCAACAGTTGACCAGAGCAAAACCGTTGCCCCGGCGTACATGTATGCACGGTTTTGTTGAGTCATTGTTTTATTGTTCCAGTAGGTCGGCCATTCCTGTCCGACCATCGCCTGAAAGGCGATTCAAGTGTCACCAGGTGTTTCACCTGACGTATAACCAAAGACTTAAACATCAGGTAAGGACACCTGATACCACTCTTCAATTGTATAGGTGTCCCCGCCTGCATATCCCACAGTATGGGTACAGAATAACAAATCGCAGGCAGGGACGCCTACGCTACTTTCTTTGACTACTTAAACTTAATCACGGTTTCAATCGTCATGATCTTGTTCGGTTCACCGTTGTAATAGATGGTTTTGTTATCGTATACCAGCATAACGCCGCCACCCATTGTAGCCCCAACACGATAACCGATCACGGTTCCATCCTGATCCTTGCTGAACAGCTTTTCAGCTGTCGGTTGCTGGAAATAGCCCTCGACGAGATCGATTTTCGGGATAAACTCGGTGTTTAAGCTGGCTGATGAATAAAAAGCTTTGCTCGGAAGATCTTCGTCATCATATGCCATTTGAGTATAAGCTCCGTAAACGACAAACATATTCTTGAAAAGGTTGATCTCGAGATCGGCATAGAAACCCTGTGCTGAAGGGATGCCTTCAAGTGACTGTTCCTTAGTGATGTATGCATTGCCGGCAGGGTTCCACCTCACACGTTCGATCTCATATGAATAATTAAAGAAGTCACCCATAAATTCTTCTTCGAATATCCGGTACTCACCACTCACCTGGAAAGAAACCATTTCGGCAGCCTTGATCCACCAGATTATACCGGGAACAGTGTACCCACGTCCTCTGTCTGCGATCTGAGCTGCCTGGGCATAAACTGAAACATTCATCAGCGGTGTGTTTACCAGCGGAATACCGACATCAACGCAGAACTCCGTGATAGATTCCGCTTGTTCGTTGATTGTTAATGGTTGGTTATAGATATCAGGCAACAATCCACGTTCGATAAGTGACCGGGTGTAGATTTCGTTGTAACCGGGGATGTTTTTAATTTCTTCAATCTCTTCGTCATCATGATCACCGGGGAACATATCCTGATAATCCGGATAGCCATCCTCGTCGTCATCATTTGCTCCGAGGAACTGATTTCCGTCATGCATTACTGTCGCACCAAAAATCATCGGTAAGCCAATGTTGGTTCGGTAACTAATCCGACCACCAACCAGACCGGGAGAGTCCATTTCCCGGAAATTATTTAGCAAAGCAACTGTCTTTATTCTGCCAAAATTCATTTCCGTCTGCAGTCCAATGCGCTTTACTTGAGGCCATTCGATGGCATTTGAATAGCGCCGCATCACAAGACCGTAACCCAGTGTAATCTCCTCGAGTGATCCCGCTCTTACATACAATGGCTGACCGGGTTTTCCATATCGGATATAATAAATTTTATCAATAAAATCTGCTGTTTCGTCCCAGTCTTCTTCACGCAAGTTGCCTTCTTCATCAAAGTAAAATGATAAATCTAATCCCAGCCCGAATTTCCAGATCGGAATATCAGGACGGAGACTGAAGTATTGATAGGATTTCCCATTGATTATTGTAGCACCCATCGCCCCGTTCATTGAAAAATCATCTCCTCCTTCACCGCCACCACCCATTCCAATGCGTGGTTGAGCGTAGAGAGAACATACCATTGGAACCAGAACCATCAGGATCAAACTCGTGATCGCAATAAATTGTCTGAATTTAAGCATAACATAGTCTCCGTTATTTCGTGGGTTTGTTTTCTTGAACAATTACAACATCGTATGGGCGCACGGAGTGCGCCCTTTCTATTCTTCTTTTTCATCATTCCCACTTTCGTGGGGTGGGAATGATGAAAAATTGAGGTTTTGCATCCTCAAGCAGAGACGCCTGAGCTACTTACTTTCCTGAAACAGCTTTCTTAAAACAGTATGCAGAATGCCACCGTTACGGTAGTAATCGACATCAATTGGCGTGTCGAGTCTGCAAGTGGTTTCAAAGCTGACAGTGCCGTTCTTGCCAACTGCATTGACCTTTATCATCTGACCTGGCTTTACATCATTGCCAACCTCAACATTGAAGGATTCAGTTCCATCAAGACCAAGTGAATTGGCTGTATCTCCGTCCTTGTATACTAATGGCAGAACACCCATGCCAACGAGGTTGCTGCGGTGAATCCGTTCGAAGGACTCGGCGATGACTGCTTTGACGCCGAGCAGCATTGTGCCTTTAGCTGCCCAGTCACGGCTTGAACCCATTCCGTAGTCTTTACCTGCAAGGACGACAAGAGGAGTTTCTGATTCACGGTATTTCATTGCTGCATCATAAATCGACATTTGTTCACCGGTCGGGTGGTATGTCGTCAAGCCACCCTCTTTATCAGCGAGGAAATTGCGGAACATGATGTTGGCGAAGGTTGCCCGAGTCATAACTCTATCGTTACCGCGACGGCTGCCAAGTGAGTTGAAATTCTGTGGTTCGACTCCCTTGTCGAGCAGATATTTCCATGCAGGACCATCTTTCGGGAACACACCGGCGGGGCTGATGTGATCAGTAGTGATGCTGTCGCCAGCAACGATCAGGACGCTTGCATTATCTATTTTTGAAATTGGTTTGACTTCAGCAGTCATGCCGACAAAGAACGGGGGTTCCTGAATGTATGTGCTTTCATCTTTCCAATCGTACACAGCACTTTTCGGGGCTTCTATGGCGTTCCAATCTTCATTGGATTGCTCAATACCACCATAGACGCGGTTGAAAATCTCAGGATTCATTGCGAAATGAATGAGCTCTTCGATCTCTTCATTGGTTGGCCAGATATCTTTCAGGAAAACATCCTGACCATTTTTGCCTTTGCCAATTGGATCTTTGGACATATCGATGTTAACAGTTCCTGCGAGTGCGAATGCCACAACCAAGGGAGGGGAAGTCAGGTACGATGCTTTCGTATGGGGACTTACTCTTCCGGTGAAGTTGCGATTTCCGGAAAGGACACTTGAGGCAACGATTAAATGTTCATCAACTGCGTTTGCGAGCGGCGTTGGAACTGGGCCGCTGTTACCAATGCAGGATGTGCAACCATAACCAACGACATGGAAGCCGAGTTCTTCGAGGTAAGGCATCAAGCCGGCTTCAATCAGGTAATCAGTTACAACTCTTGATCCAGGTCCGAGGCTGGTCTTCACATATGCTTTGGATTTCAATCCGGCTTCGACAGCTTTCTTCGCCAGAATTCCAGCTCCGATCAGTACTGCAGGATTGCTGGTGTTAGTGCAGCTTGTGATTGCTGCAATCAGGACATCACCATGTGTCAGATCAGTGGTCACACCCTCGGGATATTCGACCGGAACACTGAAACCTCTATGTTCATCACTGACGGCAAAACCTTTGTTGCTCATCGGACCAGTCAGAGAATCGTTCCAGTCCTTTTTTAGATCACTAAGATCAATGCGATCCTGAGGACGTTTGGGTCCTGATATTGCCGGGGCTACAGTTGAAAGGTCAAGTTCAAGAGTTTCCTTGAATAATGGATCTTCCATATCTGGTGTGTAGAACATACCCTGCGCTTTTGTATATCGTTCAACCATCTCAACGAGTTCGGCACTGCGACCGGTAGCACGCAGGAAGTCGAGGGTTTTAGCATCAACCGGGAAGAAGCCACAGGTTGCGCCATACTCGGGTCCCATATTTGAAACCGTTGCACGGTCTGGGACACTCAAACCTGAAATACCTTCTCCGAAGTATTCGACAAACTTGCCAACGACACCGTGGTTACGGAGAACTTCAGTAATGCGCAACACCATATCTGTTGCGGTTGCACCAGCCGGAAGTTTTCCTGTCAATTTCATTCCGACTACCTGCGGAATGAGCATGTATATGGGTTGTCCGAGCATTACCGCTTCGGCTTCGATTCCACCGACACCCCATCCGAGGACGCCAATACCGTTAATCATGGTTGTATGCGAATCGGTTCCGACAAGTGTATCAGGAAAAATTACTGTCTCACCATTAACCTCTTTGCTCTGGACGACATTTGCCAGATATTCAAGATTGACCTGATGGCAGATACCGCTCGCTGGTGGAACTACATTGAAATTCTGGAGTGCGTCCTGTCCCCAATGAAGGAACTCATAACGTTCTTTGTTGCGCTCAAATTCTTTCTGTGAGTTGATCGCTAAAGCATTGGATGATCCAAATGCATCTACCTGCACGCTGTGATCAATAACCAGATCGACAGGGATCTGAGGGTTGATTCGTTCGGGATCGCCACCAATCCGTGCCATCGCGCTTCTTAGTGCTGCGAGGTCAACAACTGCCGGTACACCGGTAAAATCCTGGAGGAGAACTCGGGCGGGCATGTATGGGAATTCCGCTAATGCAGGATCCAGTGGATTGTAGTTTGCTATTTTTTCTACATCCTCACGAGTGACCTCATGGCCATTCTCGTTACGAAGCACTGCTTCCAGCAGAATTTTTATTGAAAATGGAAGTTTGGAGATATTGCCAATTCCATCTTCTGTAAGTTTATCAAGGCGATAATAGGTCACCTTTCCTGAACCGGAATCGAGCTCTGCTCGCGCTCCGAATGTGTTAGTTTTGGGATTCATTTTCATTTAAGTTTTCCCCAGAAGTTTATGTTATGTAAATCGTAGTTGTATCGTTAAATCGGTTTCACAGCGATAACGAGGAGCATGAATAGACCTTTCTTTCAAATTTAGTCTATAAGGAAACACCCGATACGAGCTGGCAGAGACCCTCGTCTGCCAGTTAAGTTCGTTAAATTACTGTCACCCATGGGCGTGTGGCAGCGCGTATCGTACTTCCTATGTCATCTGGCCTGAAAGCGAAACAGGTAAAAAGAAACCAATTATTAAATATAATGCAAATATTACAACTGCAAAGTCATAAGTCAATACATCTGACTTCGCAACCCAATGAAACCGAAAGTATTAAACAAAAACAATTCAGATTCGACTGTTTCAATGTAACCGGTTAAGGACAATCAGAATCAAAACCCTGAGTAATTTGTGCAATTTCGACTTGCAACATACTGATTATCATGACTATTATATAATGATGGATAATTTTGCAACGCAACTAAACATGGTTCGCCCGGAGGTTTGCATGTCCCGTTCATTTTTCAATTTGTCTACAACTTTTATTATCTGCTTTCTTTTAATTGCAATTTCCACAGGAATAGCCGCAAGTGCAAATGAAAATGCAGTTAATGTCACATGCGAGAATCTGAATAATGGGAGTCTTAAGCTCTCAATTCAGGTTGATCAACCCGAAAGAGAACATATAATCTCTGATAATAATGATTATGATCTTCTATATTTCAGAAATGAACCTGGGATTGAAATAGAAGGACTTCCGGTTCTGCCATTTATTGCCAGATCTATTCTTGTTCCTGCAGACGGAGATATTCAGCTACACATTGACAACATCACTTCCAGAATTGAAGGGAGTATTATTCCTGTTCCTGCGAGATTTGATGCCAATGAAACTTTCCAGGAAACTTATCCGCGCGATGAATCCGATGAAATTACTCAGCTCGAGGAACAATTCTTTTCATTAGACGGATTCTGGCCTCCTCAAGTTGTGGTGGTTGGTGAAAGAGCGATCTTAAGAGGCTATCACCTCCTGAACTTCCGAGTCTACCCGGTTCAATATAATCGGTCCACAGGTGAAACTCGTTTTAACGAGCAGGTTGATTTTCATTTTTCCTTTGAGAACAACAATCTTAATAATCCTGAATTACTGCACCCTGCGAATCCATCTATTTATGCCTGGCGTGCAGTCCGAAATCTCGTTGAAAATCCACCTCCCGAACCATCTCGAGATGACCTGCAAAGTGCACAATACCTGTATATCGTGCCCGAAGTTGACGGCGTTGACGAAGCCCTTGCTCCTCTGATTGAATGGCGAAACAGGCAGGGGCACAAAGTCGATGTCGTGCATGTCGGCGATAATGCAGCGCGAGGTGAAATTACCGGCATCATTCGGGATGCTTATGCTGCTGATCCCCCGGTCGAATTTGTGGCATTGGTTGGAGATGCGGCACAAGCGGATTTCAACATTCAAGCAGCTACTCAAACAGGTGATTACCAGTACTCACTGCTTGATGGAAACGATGAGCTACCTGATATTGCTATCGGCCGGATTTCGGTTGATAACCTCAATCAGCTTGATCGTGTTGTCAATAAACTTGTAAGCTATGAATCTGCGCCTTACATGGATGATTTAGACTGGTTCCTTCAGGGGGCAGTGATAGCAGGACATCGAGGTAATGGGCTGGGTAGTGTTTTGGTCAGCAAATATGTCAGAAAAGAGCTGCTCGACCTTGGTTTTCAGGAAGTGCGCCACTTTTATCACACTGAGGATGGAGAGATCGGAGGTAACCAACCATTCCTGACCGATTGTATGCATTGGGGAATTTCAATGTTATCTTACCGCGCCTATCAATACATGAACCGACTTAACACGAACATAATCTACAACTGGAACAATAGCAACGGCCGTTGGCCTGTAGTGCTTGCAATTTCCTGTGATACTGGTGATTTCACTAACGCAAACGGACATACTGAAGCTTTTTTCCGGGCGGAGGGTGGTGGAATAGGTGCTATCGGAACCGCGACACCCGGGACATCGGTGCAATACAACAACATGATGGCTGGAGGTGCATTCAAGGGAATGTACAAAGACAAGCTATACATGTTTGGGTGGGGCTTAAACACTGGAAAATATGAGCTCTGGCGTTCTTATGATGGATTCGATAACCGCTATATGAATTTCATGGATTGGAACAACTTGATGGGAGATCCCGGGACGCATATCTGGACTGGAGTACCACGCCGGATTAATGTTGAACATCAGGAAATGGTTGTACTGGGTGATAGCTACATTTCAGTTCACGTCACCGACCTTCAAGAGGGAACGGATGAAGTTGATGCGCTTGTCTGCCTGTACAAAGAGGGTGAATTACACCAGACGGCTTACACCAATGAAACGGGTGTTGCTGATTTCGATATTGACCCGGATGCATTGGGAGAAGGTGAATTATTGGTAACGGTGACCAAGCATAATGTACATCCGTATCTTGGTTCGATTGATGTTGAACTTGCTGTTCAATTTGTTGGCGCGGTGAGCTATGAAGTGGACGATGATGCAGACGGTGAGAGTGTTGGAAATCAGAATGGTGCTATCAATCCGGGCGAAACTATTGAGTTGATAGTGAATGTTGGGAATTATGGTGAAGACATCCCGGAGGGAGATTTTACGGTTGAAGCTGTCGCAATGTCCGAATGGATAGAGGTAATTGGTGAGCCGGTCGGGATGGAATTTATACCTGACATCGGTGAAACAATTCCATTGGTATTCCTTGCAAATGTAAACCCTGCCAGTCCAGACAACTCAAATCAACAGATCCTTTTTAACACTACAAATGGGGAGTTCGGGTGGCAGTCAATGCTTTCAGTTGATATCGAAGCCCCGCAACTTGTCATCAGTGGTTTAAGTTTAGAAGGGGGGGATTTGGAGCGTGGACAATCCTATGATATAAACTTAGAATTGTTCAATGCCGGAAGAATTGAAATTGATGCCACACATGCAATCCTGACCACAAACAGCGAGGAAGTGAATATAATTCGCTCGGAAGCAGATTACGACCCGATTGGTATCGATGATGACCGCTTTGCATCCGGAGAAGGTTACAGAATTCAGATACATCCGATGATGATTCCCGGAATGCCTGTTGAGTTTACCCTTTCTCTTGAAACGGAAAGCGGCTTCACGACTTCAGCGAGTCTGGAAATTCCAATTGGAGCACCTGAAAATAACGATCCATTCGGACCGGATGGCTATGGTTATATATGCTTTGATTCAGGTGATGAAGGCTGGCCGGTTGCACCAATTTATGAGTGGTTAGAAATCAATCCGGAAATTGATGATCATCAATTTGAAGGAACCAATCTCAATCTAAGCGATGTTGGCGATAATCAGGATGAAAGTGCACTTGTTGACTTGCCGTTCCAATTCCAATATTACGGTGAAGATTTCAATGAAATTACCGTTTGTACAAATGGATGGGCGGCCTTTGGTGACCAGAGTATGCTCGCAGCATTCAGGAACCGTCACATTGGCCAGGCACTTGGCCCAAATGCACAATTGTCAATCTGGTGGGATAATCTTAAAACTGTAGATGGCTCTTCCATATTGACTCACTATGATGAGCAGGGGGGGCGTTTCATCATTGAGTGGAGCGGGATGCGACGCCTCACAGGTCGAAGTGGAAGCGGGGCGTTGGAGACTTTCCAGATTATCCTTTTTGATCCGCGTGGGTTCCCAACCTATACTGAAGATGGGATAATCACCTATCAGTATAAGGAAGTTGAAAATGAGAACATCCCGGCACACAACGATACTCCCTTCTGCACAATAGGTATAAGCAACCTTGATGACAGCGAAGGGCTCGAGTACACATACTGGAACCAATATCCAAGGGGCGCAAATGAGGTCAGGAATGAGATGGCAATTACTTTCACAACCGCATCTTCATTTATTTCCGGATATATCCAGGGCAGGGTCATTAACGCCGCAGACCAGGACCCCATTCCTAATGCAACCATAACCGCCTCCCGCGGATTCTCTACTCTCACTGATGAAAATGGAGAATATTCCATGGAAGTATTAGTCGGCGAGGATTACGAGATTACCGCGAGTGCTGAGGGTTGGAATGACTCAACGCTTGTGGGATTTGATGTCCTTCAAGACTCAACCATCATTGTTGATTTCGGACTGGTTTTCTCTGAATTCGCTGTTTCAATTGAAATCGTTGAGGAAGAAGTTCCTGAGAATTCGAGCATTGACCTGGGCATCAGCTTATCGAACGGTGGAAACGGTCCATTGAGCTGGTTCGCTGAGCGAACATTCAACGAAGGTGAATCCGGTCTGGGCAGTCGTATCCAGTCGTTTGTCCTGGCCCAAGAGGTAAATGATCTTTGGCTTGAATCGGTGGCGTACGTTGACCACATGTTTTATGTTGCCGGGCAGAATGGTCAGGAACCAAACATGATCTATGTGTTTGATGAACAAGCTCATTTCGCGAGACGATTTCAACAACCAGGTAATTCTAATACCGGGATAAGAGATCTCACATATGGTAATGATCTATTGTGGGGCTCCGGAGAAAGGGACATATTTGGTTTCAACACTGATGGAGATGTTGTACACACCATCAGAGGACCTTACTCAGACAATAAAGCATTAGCCTACGATAGCGACCGAAATGTAATTTGGGTGAACACGCCAACAAGATCAATAATTGCCTGGGATATGGATGGTGACTGGGTTACAGCAATTGATGTCAGTTGGAGGAATATTACCGGTATGACTTATTGGCCTGAAGATCCGGATGGGTATTGCCTGTATGTCGTCCAGGATGCAGGCAATGATCTCATCTCCGTGCACAAAGCTGATCCAAATACGAATGACACAGCCTTTGTGGCACTCCTCGAACCGGAAGGCAATGAAATCGGTCAATCCGGCGGAATTTTCTTCTCAGACGATTATGGAATTTATGGCAATGTACTCATGGTATTCGTCAATGATTACCTCAATAGACAGGGTGACAGGGTGGATATCTGGCAAATGGGCACATACAAAGGCTGGATGTCAATGGATGCCATGGAAGGAAGTGTTGACCCTGAATCGCAGCAGGATCTTGTTCTCAGGTTGAATTCAGCTGGTATGTTTCCTGCAACTTATGATGGTTCTTTAACATTTTCACATACCGCACGCGGTGGCAGTATGGAAATTCCGGTTGTTATGCACGTTTACGACCCGAACAATGATGTCGCAACCGAGACTGGGGAAATCCCTCTTAAGTTCGATATTGAGACTATATACCCCAATCCATTTAACTCAACAACACTGATTCAATACACGCTGCCAAAGTCTGGATTTGCGAGATTAGCAGTCTTTGACATTGCCGGTCGGGAAATCGAAGTGCTGCACGAAGGTGAGTTAAATACTGGAAGGTATACGTCAGAGCTTAACGCTCAGGATTGGTCATCAGGTGTTTATCTTATTCAACTTAAGACCAGTTCTAATGTGAAGACAGTGAAGGTTATGTGTGTGAAGTAGGGGATCTATTGATGGGGTGTGTCATCAGGTGTACTTACCTGATGTATAAAATACTTAATCCTCAGGTGGGGACACCTTAAATCACTCATAAAAAGGCAAAGCTGACAGGATATCCTGTCAGCTTTGCCTTTTTATGTACATGATATTGTAAAAAATCAGGAAAGTCATCGTCGCACCTGTCCTAAAAAGAAATTTGGAGCGTATTCAATCAAGTTGAGAATGAGGAGCATGGGTTGCCAGCCTATTTTGACGGAAGAAATATCCAGGATTGTTTTAATAAGGGTTCCTCAGGGATAGAGCACATCCAGCAAATCTCCCATTCGCTTCCCATTCCAGCCAAAGGTCAAGGTGGCTCCGAAATATGTCTGGTTCAGTCCATATTGGTTTCTTGAAATCCAGAATGAAGTCAGAAAATTATCGGTGAGGTTGATCGAAGTTAATGCTGCTTGAAATAATCCTGACTTGAACATCGGTGAAATGTATTTGTCAACATTGTCAACAAGGTAGATTGATGAATGTCCCGCGATTAATTGGAATTGAAGGGTGTGTTTATTTGCTTTCATATCATTCATCAAGTTGAGCTTCAAACCGGTTTTTAGGCTGCCGGGACCATGTCCGGTTCGCAGGCAATTTGAGGCGAATCCACTAAGCCTCAATATCTCTTTCTCAAGAAACTCATATTCAACTCCGGTCAACAACAATAATCCATTGGAGTTATTTCCTTCGTATGGCAGATTGACGGGAGTGAATTTTCGCAAATCATGGTATGTGGTTTGAATAAACCCACCACCATAATTACCCCTTACCGTCAACCCAAAGCCAACTGTAGCTTTTGTCCTCCCAAATTGCTGCTCCATAGATGTGAAAATTGATAAAAGATCTGTCCGGTAGTGCATCTTCTTTTTGGTCATGATACTCTGGTAAATATTTACAAAGTACCAGCCTGAACTATACTCGAAAGCAACCTGTAACCAGAAACTCGTTGTAATGTTGTCGTCCTTGCCAACGTATAAGTACGGTTCAAGTCCTCTGATGGAAATGAAATTATCATTCCAATAAGCTATGCTCACCTGATAGTCTAATATGCCTTTTGTATCCGGGCGTTTTTCTCTTTCACTTTGTAGTGAGGTGTGAAACCGGATGGCTGAATTGTTCTGAGACGCTGCACAAATCCCAGAGGTTAATGACAAAATGATGTTCAGCATTATTAATGCAGACATAGTTTGGAATGGATTGTTCATCTATTAAGTGTTTTTTACCAAAAACTCACAACAATGTATAAAATAAATAATTATGATGCATAATCATATTAATAAATGTATATTTCAAAAAGAGTGTATTTATGATAGCTAATTTAATAAATTACAAATAAATACGATATAATTTGTTAAAATAGCAAAATGATTATATTGTGAGTATTCGATTTGTTTATAAGTTCTTACCGATACTTTGGAAGCATCAAGACTTAAATGCTTAATATTTAGCATAATAGATGTCATTTATTGGGGTAAATGTTTGTTGTTGAGTTTTCGGTTATATGCATGTTGCTTTCGACATATCTGCTACATTTGAATGATGGTACTTGACAATATCAAAAGTTGACTCTATATTAGTTTTGCAGTGTTCTGTTGTTTTACTGGTATTAGTGGTTTCCTATCTGTTAATTTGGCACCTTTCAGAACAACGTATTTTGACAAATTTCTGGTAATTCTACACAAGATTATCAATTTATGGTAGAAATGTCAATTATTAATTCAAATCATTAGTTTCATTCAGGTAATAATTCAATTGTACGCAAGAGTACTTTCGTCGGCAGTTCAGGGCATTGATGCTTACATCGTAAAAGTTGAAGTTCATCTTGATTCAACCCTGCCCTCTTATACAACTGTTGGATTGCCGGACAGTGCAGTAAAAGAATCCAAGGAGAGAGTTAGTGCCGCGATAAAAAATTCCGGTTTTCTATTCCCTCCCAAGCGGATTACGGTGAACCTTGCACCTGCCTCCATCAAGAAAGAGGGTGCAGCATTCGATTTGCCTGTTGCGCTGGGTTTATTAAGTGCAACTGGTCAGGTTAATCCGGCAAAATTGGAGAAGATTGTAGTACTCGGTGAATTAGCACTTGATGGGAGTGTGCGACCAATTAAAGGGGCATTGCCAATTACAGCAGCTTTGCCAAAGAATGAAATAGGCGGTTTGATAGTACCGGAAGCTAATGCATCTGAAGCTGCTATGGTGGAAGGCATTCAGGTCTATCCGGTTCGAAGTTTACGTGAGACAGTGGCATATATCAACGGCGAGATTAACATTGATCCAATTGTCGTTGATCTTGAAAAGATATTTAATGTTGCCGCTCATAATCATCTTGATTTTAAGGATGTTAAAGGTCAGGAACAGGCTAAACGGGCATTAGAAGTAGCTGCTGCTGGTGGTCACAATGTAATTTTAATTGGACCCCCCGGATCAGGCAAAACGATGCTTGCAAAGCGATTACCGACAATACTGCCTAATCTGACTTATGACGAAGCAATTGAGACAACGAAAATATACTCAGTTGCCGGAGTGCTGCCAGAAAATCAACCCTTGCTGGCAACACGTCCTTTTCGGAGTCCGCATCATACTGTTTCGGATGCAGGATTGATTGGTGGTGGACAGATACCTCGTCCAGGAGAGGTATCATTAGCTCATAAAGGTGTACTTTTCCTTGATGAGTTGCCAGAGTTCCATAAAAATGCTCTTGAAGTATTACGACAGCCGATAGAAGATGGGAGTGTGACAATAACCAGGGCAAAAATTTCGCTGACATATCCGGCGAACTTCATCCTCGTAGCGGCGATGAATCCTTGTCCATGTGGTTACTACACACATCCAACGCGTGAGTGTCGTTGTAGTGTGACACAGGTGCAGCATTACAACAATAAGATATCCGGTCCTCTTCTTGATAGAATTGATTTACACATTGAAGCACCGGCAGTAGAGTACAAGGAATTATCAAAACTTGAAGACGCTGAGTCTTCAGCAGAGATACATTCCCGAGTAGTAAAGACCCGTCAGATACAACTTGATCGATTTAATAATAATCGACGAATATCCGTCAATGCTGATATTGGACCAAAAGAGATGAAAAGGTATTGCAGGATTGACGCTGATGGCGAGAAGCTACTTAAAGCAGCAATGGAATCCATGGGTCTTTCAGCACGTGGATATGATCGAATACTGAAAGTGTCAAGAACAATCGCAGATCTGGATGGTGAACTTAACATCCGTCCCGAACATTTGGCTGAAGCGATTCAGTACCGTTCCATGGATAGAGAACTCTGGATGTAAATCTAAGCATTCAAAGTTGTATTTATCATTTACAGTTCGACCTGAGGTAATTATGGAAGAGTCAGCTATTAATGATCTTAAATCGTGGCGCGACAGATTCGGTATCTCCCAGAAGAGATTATCAGAATTGGCCAAGATCAGTCTGACAACTTTGCGACACATTGAAATGGGGAGTCACAAGCCACAAAAGCGTACTAAACGAAAGTTGATGAGTACCTTGCGGAATGTTGAGACAAATCCCCCGGTTATTAGAAAACGTACCTATCGGAAAACCGAGAAGATAGAAAAAACAACATCGGGGACACGAACCAGGGAAACCAAACAAAATGGACCGATCAGACTTACAAATCTCGATCTTGAGTTAATTACAAGAATTTTAAACATGACTTCCAAAGAGAAGTTAAACTTGCTTCGAGAATTAATGTAAGCTGAACTTTTTTAATAAACATGAATCTAAATATTCCGTTTGAACAGATTGCTGTAGATTGCAAAGACAGAGTTGCATTGCGACATCCAGGAGGAGATATTTCTTACGCGATGTTGCACGAAGCGATCAAACGATTGGCGAGGGGGCTGCAAAAATTAGGGATCAAGCGTGGTGACAGGGTAGCAGTAATGCTGCCGAATATGCCACATTTTGTAATATCTTATTATGCGGCGTTGAGATTGGGAGCCGTAGTTGTCCCAGTCAATACTATGTATAAGGGCAGAGAGCTTTCTCTTGTCCTTGAAGATTGTGAAGCGAGTGTTATGATTGTCTGGCAGGGACTCTACAGCGAGCTTTCCAGGATTTTTAACGTAATCGGCTCTTTGAAACATATGGTTGTTCTCGGTGATGATATACCTGAGGGAGCCATCAGTTTAACAAGATTATTGGCAAGAAGTCATGCTCTCAATGAAATTGAGGAGATAGAGGAAGAAGATCCCGCAATAATTCAGTATACTGCCGGAGTTACCGGTATTCCGAAAGGAGTCGAACTCACTCATGGTAACTTGCTCTCAAATGTAGCTGCCTGTCGGGAAATTATGCGAGTATCACAAAATGATGAATTTCTCGCAGTATTGCCATTTTTCCTCCCGATGGGTCAAACACTGCAATTGAATTTAGGATTATTGTCAGGTGCATCCTTACGACTTTTTCCAGCATTTGTGCCTGAAGATATATGTGCGGCATTTTTGTCAGGTACTTCAACTTTGTTTGTTGGTGTACCCTCCATGTATAAAATCCTGCTTGACCAGTTTAGAGAACTTGATGAAGAATCTGCAGTGGAAAATCCAATCCGGTTATGCATTTGCGGAGCTGGCGGTATATCCGAAGAAATATTAAAAGAATTTGAAAAAACGTTCAAAACATATATCCTCGAGTGCTATACGACTGTTGAAACTTCCCCGGTGATTTCTTTCAACCAATGGCGCACTGGGAGGAGAGTAGGGTCACTTGGCCATCCGATTCCCGGAGTTGAGATGCGTGTTGTAGATGAAAATGATAACGAGGTTTCCATCGGTGAGGTTGGAGAGATTGTCGTGCGGGGCGACAATGTTATGAGAGGTTATATTAATCGTCCGAGAATGTCTATGGAAATACTGAGAAATGGCTGGTTTCACACAGGTGATCTCGGAAAAATGGATATCAACGGCTTTTTCTATCTTGTCGAGAGACTTAATGATAGGATTATAAAAGGTGGATTCTCAATATATCCAACAGAGGTTGAGAGCGTATTGTACTGCCACCCGGATATTGCAGAGATCGCAGTGGTTGGAATTCCTGACGAGACTATGGGGCAGGAAGTGAAAGCATGCATAGTTCTTTGTGAAGGCGCAACTGTCACGACGGAACAATTGGCGAATTATTGTCGAGATAGGATGGCTCTCTATAAAGTTCCTGCAGCGATAAGATTCTATAAAGATCTACCACATACACCAACAGGTCGCATTGATAAAAAAGAACTTAGAAATTAATGAGTTGCATTTTTAACAAGATATTTTTTTTCGGGATCACAATATGTGTGGAATTATCGGATACGTAGGTCTGAAAAGTGTAACTCCGATTTTGATGGCTGGACTTAAACGTATGGAATACAGAGGATACGATTCCTCTGGAGTTGCTATTCCACAAGATGGCAAGATTGTCGTCATTAAGGAAAGCGGAAAAATTGACAACCTTAGTAAGCAAGTGGACAAGGTAGATGTATTTGGGACCATTGGTCTGGGGCATACTCGCTGGGCAACACACGGCGAACCGAGTCAGTTAAATGCACATCCGCATTCAGATACGCCTGGGAAATTTGTAATTGTCCACAACGGGATCATTGAAAACTATTACTCCCTTAAAACCGAACTCCAGAAAAAAGGTCACAATTTCACAACTCAAACCGACAGTGAAGTTCTGGCACATCTCATTTCTGAATTGTATGAGGGTGATTTTGAGCAAGCTGTTAGACTGGCCCTCACTCAGGTTAGGGGTACCTATGGATTAGCGGTTCTTTGTCAGGATGAGCCGGATAAATTAATAGCTGCGCGGATGGGCAGCCCATTAGTTGTTGGTGTTGGTGATAATGAAAATTTTATTGCTTCTGATCTTGCGGCGATTGTAGAGCATACCAGAAATGCCATATTTCTTGATGATGGTGATATTGTTGTTATTACTAAAGATAATATCGATCATAGCCGTTTGGATCAAAAGGAAGTTACGACTAAAATTGAGCGGATTTCGTTTAATATAGAGCAAATAGAAAAAGGTGGCTACCCGTATTTTATGCTTAAGGAAATCCACCAACAACCCAATTCCATTCGTGATTCGATGCGCGGTAGGCTTAATGATGTTGAGGGAAATGCCCGGTTAGGCGGACTGATTGACTTTGAAAAAGATCTTGACAATGTTAAACGATTTGTAATATTGGGTTGTGGTACATCCTGGCACGCCGGACTGATAGGGAAGTATCTGATCGAAGAAATGGCAAGGATTCCTGTGGATGTAGAATACGCATCTGAATTCAGGTATCGCAATCCGGTTATTGGGCCTGACACAATTGCCATTTCAATCAGTCAATCAGGCGAGACTCTTGATACCCTTGAAGCTATGAGAGCAGCTCGTCAACACGGGGCATTGACTCTTGGACTCTGTAATGTTGTCGGCTCAACAATTGCCCGTGAGTCAATGGGTGGAGTTTATCTGCATGCAGGTCCTGAGATTGGAGTTGCATCGACTAAAGCATTTACGTCACAGGTGACTGTTCTTTTTCAATTGGCGCTAAGTTTGGCTCGGAGAAGAGGTCTTCCAGTTGCTGAAGGGCTGAAATACGTCAAAGAACTTACTCAGATACCTGAAAAAGTATCGAGGATTCTTGAAAAATCAGATATGATTAAAGAAATCGCCGAGAAATTCGTTGACCGAACCAATGCCTTGTATCTGAGTCGCTTGATAAACTTCCCTGTAGCTCTTGAGGGGGCATTAAAACTAAAAGAGATTTCTTATATCCATGCAGAGGGATATCCGGCAGCCGAGATGAAGCATGGTCCAATTGCGCTAATTGATGAGCGAATGCCCGTGTTTTTTATCGCAGTTAACGGAGCAACTTATGAGAAGGTTTTGAGCAACATTGAGGAAGTAAGGGCGAGAAAAGGAATCATAATTGCTGTCGTAAACGAAGAAGACAACATGATGCAGGATTTCGCACATCATGTCATCAAGATACCAAGATGTCACTCTTTTTTGAGCCCGCTGCTGACGGTTATTCCGTTGCAGTTACTGGCATATCATATAGCAGTATTACGTGGCTGCAATGTCGATCAACCGCGCAATCTTGCAAAAAGTGTTACCGTTGAGTAACCTCAAATTATTACTATCTTCGATTATGGATATGTAGGTGTTTGTAACAAAAAATATTGAAATCGCCGAGGGGATTCACATCGGAGGTGAATCCCCTTTTGTGCTATTTGCGGGGCCCTGTGTTATTGAGAGTGAATCAATGGTTCTGTCCCATGCCACGAAAATATCCAGAATAGCTTCACGTCTGAACATCCCGTTAATATTCAAGGCATCGTATGATAAAGCAAACCGAACTTCAGGTTCTTCTTTTCGAGGTCCAGGTCTTGGAGAAGGTCTTCGTATTTTGGAGAAAGTGAAACGTGAAGTTGGTTTGCCGATAATCACAGATGCGCATACTGTTTCTGAGATTTCAGCGGCAGGTGAAGTCGTTGATGTGATACAGATTCCAGCATTTCTATGCCGCCAAACCGATCTTCTAGAGGCTGCTGCGAAAACTGGAAAACCGGTCAACGTGAAGAAAGGTCAATTTATGGCTCCAGATGATGCTGCCAATATGATCGGTAAAGTCACAGCCTGTGGAAACTCAAGAGTAATGCTCACCGAGCGAGGGGTGACTTTTGGATACCACCAACTTGTGGTAGATTTCGCCGGGGTTGTTAAAATGCGGGAAAGTGGATGGCCAGTAATCTTCGATGCTACTCATTCAGTGCAGAATCCTGGAGGTGTCAGCGGTATTACCGGAGGTGAAGGTCAGTACGCAAAATATCTCGCCTGGGCGGCAGCAGCAATCGGCATTGATGGTCTGTTCATAGAGGCTCATGAGAACCCTTCACAGGCAAAATCGGATGCCGCAAACATGATTCCTTTAGCAGATCTCGAGCCAATTCTCGCTCGATTCAAATCCATTTCTGAAATAAATATAACAGAGAAATCTTTGTGAGTCAAGTAGACCTCCATATACACACTACCGCCTCGGATGGGAGTTTGACTCCTCGAGATATTGTTAGGAAGGCATCGGAAGAGGGATTTAAAGTAATCAGCATCACTGATCATGATTCGGTTTCCGGACTTGAGGAGGGATTAGTGGCTGGTGAAGAGTTTCAGATTAAAGTAATCCCAGGCGTTGAACTAAGCGTGAATCACGAGAGTGGGTCTTTGCATTTGCTTGGATATGGATTTGACATCGACAACTCTGAAATTATTGAAAACCTGAAATGTGTTGTCAATTCTCGACAGGATCGAAATAGAAAGATTTTGCGAAAACTTGAAAAACTTGGATGTCTGCTAACAGAAGAGGATGTCAAAGCCGTTTCTGGAGAGGGAACGATGGGGCGGGGACATATTGCTACAGTGCTAATACAGAAAGGTTACGTTTCATCAGTTAAAGAGGCATTTGACAGTTTTCTGACCTATGGGGGACCGGCATATGTAGATCGTTTTCGACTCGAGATGAAAACATCAATCGAGATGATTCACAGGGCAGGAGGAGTTGCCGTTTGGGCTCATCCGGGTTTGCATACTATAAGCCTCGAAAAATTGATTGGGATGCTCCCTCTCTGGGCTGCAAACGGGTTAGACGGATTGGAGAGTGATTACGGGCAGCATTCTATTGCTCTTCGAGACAGACTGCGTGTCCTTGCTCTCGAGAATAAATTGATTTTCACAGGTGGATCGGATTTCCACGGAGATCTTAAGCCAGATGTGAATTTGGGCAATGGTCCTGAAGGAGAGTTAATAGATCCTATCTGTGCAGAATCATTGATAGCAAGATTACGGGAGGTTCAACAGAATCTGAAATGATTGTGTAGGAATAATATTGTTTCAGACTACATTTTGAGCGTATATTAGTTTCAACAATAAATGCCCCCGTAGCTCAGCAGGATAGAGCAACTGATTCCTAATCAGTAGGTCAGGCGTTCGAATCGCCTCGGGGGCACCACATTATCAAGGGTTTGTCTCATCTGAGACAGGCCCTTTTTTATCAACTATGATAAAATCATGATAATCGAGAACCGACACGGCCTGTTTTAACCTTTCTGGATTCAAATGAGCATACCGTTGGGTGGTGGTGATATCTTTATGCCCCGCTAGTTCTTTCACGGTGTATAAATCCACACCCGCCTGAACCAGCTTTGAACAGAAATCATGACGTAAATCATGAAACCTATAGTCAGGATATCCCACTTCAATACAGGCCCTTTTGAAAGCCCGATAAACTCCCCACTTGGTATACGGTTTGCTATCCCGGTTG
>JABGPL010000004.1 GCA_018644935.1 Calditrichota bacterium
CTGCGAATGTGCCATCGGAAACAAAACACTCCAAAAGGTGATCGTTGAGCTCTTCAAAGATTATCACTGTTGAAGTGTCAACTGACACAGTATCTTCGTCAAGTGCCCAGTAATAATACAATGAGTCATCTTGCAGATCTTCTGCATGTACTATGAACTGAATGGAATCCGCCTGTAGGACAGTCAACTCGAGGTCTGGAGGGCTAAAAAACACGATCTCCGGAGGTGAAACATCTAACATTATCTTTGTCAATACTCCATCGGGTCTTTGCCCATGCTCTCTGGTATAACCCGTTCCGACTGCCAAAACCATCCCATCATTGCCGACTACTATTGATTTATAACCACGCATTCTGTGTTCCTGACTTCCGTCTGATCTCCGCCACGTCTCGTTTCCTGAATTATCGATACTGAGAACTATTGAAGCATTATCTGAACGAGATTCCCCCACTAAAGTGAATCCGTTGTCCCACATTTGAGTTAAACTGTTACTCCAATCGTTATCACCGAAATCAAATGCATTTGACCAGATTTCGTTTCCGTCATCATCCACCCTTAAGAGGAGGAAATCCCCGCCTTCTCCGGTTCGGTGACCACTTGCAGCAAATCCCCCATCGTGACATGAAATGAGAGCCATCAGTTGACCCGATCCGAAGGATCTGGACCAAACAACTTCACCCTCGAAATCAATTTTCAAAAGCCAGGCATCCCTGTTATCATCCTGACCTGCAATGAGCATGCCTCCGTCAACTTCTCTCAAAGATCTAAACCAACGCCCATTGAATGTATGCTCCCATAGAACATCGCCCTCGCCATTGAGTTTTACTGCATATGCCTGAAAACCTCCATTTCGACCGACTGCTACAAACTCACCATTTTTGAGTTCTATTACAGCGTAACATTCTGCTGCCCAACCGACATCACCATATTCACTCCACCACATTTCATTGTATTCAGGATCAACTCTGAGCACCGAGAAATGAGATACATTCCCTTCTTTAACTCTACCTCCGAACAGGAAGCCGCCATCATCGTTCTGAATAAGTGAATAACACCAGTTACTAATACTTGGGAATCTCTCATGAACATATATTTGCTGCGTAAGTTCTTGACCATTCTCATCTGCTAAAACAAGCCAATAACCTACATTACCCTGGTCAACCTGGGTATGCCCACACATTGCATAGCTTCCGTTAACAGTTACAAAGACATCATACAGGTAGTCAGCATTTCCGATGTTATCATAGAAACGCATCCAGGCATTTCCGGGCTGCGCTGTAAGAGTTGTTGCCAGAATAAGACATGCCACCAATATGTAAAGAAATGATCGAAACCTTCTTTCTTTAATCATTTATGTAACTCCAATGCCATATCTAACGAACCAAAACCAGCTTCCGCATTTCCGAACTCCCCCCAGCCACCATCCGCACAACATAAACCCCTGCCGGAAAACCACCTGCATTCCACACAAACGTCTGATTCCCAGCCTCAACATCCCCATCAACCAATCGCGAAACCTCCCGCCCATTAATGTCAAATATCGAGAGTGAAACATGGTCAATTTTAGGCATGTATATTGACAACTTGACTGTCGAATTAAACGGATTCGGGCTTGGGGGATACAACATCGGTGAAGTTGGTAAATCTGCTAAATCCGCATCATTTGCTGTGAATGACCCTTCCAAAACATCAACTGTCCAGTGTATCGTGTCTGCTTGAACACCTTCTTGTACGTATGCTATGATCTCATATTGACCTATCTCAGGTAGGGAAATTTCAATCAGAGAAGTGTCGCAGTCCAATGCTTCATCATTAATAAACCAAGAGTATTCCAAAGAGTCTGATTCTTCATTGAAGGGAAAAACCTCGAACACAATCGTCGTGTCATCCCGTGCTGACAATACGTTCTCATGCGGCCACCACCACCAGATGATAGAACGAACATCCACATCCCACTCGATTGATTCCAACACATCATTGTTTGAAATAAAGGCTCGAATTATGTGGTCACCTGTCATATCAAAATTATATCTTATGGAGTCCTCTCCTTCAAACTCGAAATTTCCGCCACGCCCAAAGTGTTCCCAGCTGTAGTTAAAATCTAACTCTTCAACAGATTTTATCTGATGAGTAAAGTCAATCGAGGTTCCCCGTCTTATTAATATATCCGTGCTGTCCGGTTGATAATCTGCGATATACCACTCAACGACCGAGACATTCCAGTTTATATATGTCGAAAATTCCTCGTCGGACAACACACAAGTTACAGTATGCTCCCCGAGAGTGTCCGGGAATTGAACTAATACTGTTGTATCGCCTCCAGCGAAAGTCGAATCATCAAACAGCCATTCGTAACCAAGTTCCTGTCCCTGCTGATCTATTGCTCTCACTGTAAACCTGACCGTATCTTCCGGTAAAACACTAAAGACGGTATCCTCCGGAGACCAGTGCATTATAATCGGGTGTAAAATCTCAGGCAGTAGTTTCACCACTAAACCATCTGTATCGCTTTCCTCTCCAAATGAGAGATTTACTCTGCCAGCGGCCAGGATGGAGTTGTCTTGATCAACTGTGACAGAATTAAAAAAGTGACCTCTCGCGCCGAAAATATCACCTTGCCCGATATCGTAAGCTTCTCGCCATCGAACTTGACCGTCTCGCCTGATTCTAAGAGCTAACGGATTGATCCCTCCAATATCCTCACCAACCATGATGTATTCGTCTTCATCAATTAGAGTAATACATTCCAAAAGTTCATGGCTGTTAATGTTGTGATAATCTCTTTGCCATTGCTGTGCGCCATTATTGTTTATTTTAACAATTGCAAAACACCAATAAGCATTATTAGCTCCTTCCCACCGATCCATTGCCCATCCACCGAATATAAACCCATTGTCAGGACACGAAACAATCGAACAACCAATACTATTAGGTGCTATTCTATAATAATTCTCCCAAATAATTTCACCTTCAAAATTGACTTTAACTACCCAGAATTCCCTGCCATTCCTATCAGCTCTATCTGCCTTACCACCCAATACAACTCCACCTTCCGTTTCCCGCATCGACACAAATTGCTGGAAGTGTCTTTCACCATATGTTCCATCCCAGATGACTTCACCTTCACCATTAATCATAACCAAATGACCTCGCCAGATTTCACCCGATGATGCTCCAGCCAGTAAAAACTCCCCTGATTTCAGTTCAATTACCGCCTTGCAGCTTCCATCTGCATACTCATTTGACCAAATTTCCTCTCCCTCTGAATTTACTAAAATCGCTGAAAACCGACTATCAGTGTTCCAACCTCCGGCAAGAAAATCTCCATCGTCAGTCTCAATGATGCTATTTAAGCCTGTACCCTCAAATGTCTCTGACCAGATTTGATTACCATCAGAATCGATTCTAACAATCCAATATCTATCTTCAGATCTACCACACATGATATAATCGCCATTAAAAGTTGCATATATATCCTTGAAATTTTCCGAATCAGAATCCTCATCATATGTTTGAATCCATGCAATTGGAGCTTGTGCAAAAATAATTGAAAACCAGGTAAAGATTAATAAAATAACCTGTTGTGACCGTTTCATCAGAAATCCTGTTTTATAACAGCTATGAAGAAAGAAAGAAAAGCCTTCACCGAACTAAGAGAATCTTTTGAACACTTCTTACAGAACTCGATTCCATTTCAACAAAATAAACACCCGCAGGAAATTCATTAGCCTGCCAGACAAGTGAGTTTCTGCCTTTTAATGTTTTATTATCCAGGATATCTGTAACTTTCCGCCCCTGTATATCAAATATGGATAAAGTAATTTGATCCTTCAGTGGAACATAAATTGACAACCTGATTGACGAGTTAAACGGATTAGGACTTGGCGGATACAACACCGGTGAGGTCGGCAGATCTGCTTCATCCCCTTTATCTGCTGTGAATGACCTCTCTATAACATCTACTATCCAGTGGATTGTATCTGCTTCAATCCCTTCCTGCACATAAGCGGTGATTTCAAAATCTCCGACATCAGGGAATTGAATTTCAGCAAATGAGGTGTCACTTTCTAAGGCATCATCGCCGAGGAGCCATAAGTATTCCAGAGAATCCGACTCTTCGTTGAAGGGAAACACCTCGAACACAAACGTCGTGTCCCGTATAGCTGATAGTTCGTTTTCATGCGGCCACCACCACCAGACAACGGAATGTGCATTGATTGTCCAGATGACCGACTTTGCATCTTCCCCGTGCAACGCCCAACCCTCAAGTCGCTGATTGCCTGTCAGATTAAACTGTGCAGTTATGGTTTGATCATTTCCGAGTTCTTGTCGCTGATTATTACGATCAAACAGCAGCCACTCGTATGTGATTTCCGGCTCTGCAAGAGCCTCCGCTGAGAGGCTGAACTCAAACTCAGAACCCCGTCTGACCGAAAGCTCAAGCTCCTCAGGCAAGTGAGATCGAATTACAAAATCAGATACTGAGATATGCCAGGTAATAGCAGGTGTGAATTCACCATCGGAAATTTGGCACTGTACATCGAAATCACCAGATTCACTAAAAATAACAGTTGTGGTCGAGTCCGTTGAAAGTGTGTCTTCCCCCATTATCCACAAACAGCTCACCTCATCACCCTGTTGGTCAAATGCACTGACGAGGAAAACAATTGTATCTCCCAACAGGACATCAAGCAAAGTATCTTCCGGTTCATAGTGTAAGAATACTGGTTCTAAAACGTCGGGTTCAACTTTGAGGATTATCCCGTTCTGGTTGTATCTCCCCTCCTCGTTTTGCTGGTTCACGGTTCCGGCAACCACAATGGAGTTGTCATTTCCACGTGTGACCCCACCGAATGAGTTGTAGTATGGTCTGAACCCTTCTTCCTCCCGGAAATTATAGGAACGTCTCCACCTTTCCTGACCATTTGGAGCAACTCGGATGACCTGTGGATCTTGTGGAGGGAATGCACCTTCAGCAGCTTTATAACCAGCCAGGACAAGTTCACCTCGGTCGAGTCGAGCTATATTGCCTAAATGAGCACCAAATCCATTCTCCATATTATATTCGTGAACATCCTGCAAATCTCCATTGTCATTTATAAAGATTATTGCAGGATCACCGGGATATCTTTCATCTCCCCAAAGGTAACATCCAAGGGCAAATCCACCTTCAGGCATAGAGACCATTGATTGACATTGTTGATTTTCATATGGAGCGAAATACCTCGACCAGATCAATTCACCTTCAATGTTTATTTTTATCGCCCATACCTGATTGATAGGAAATCGATTATTAAAATTTGCCCAACCTGCTGCAATAATGCCACCCTGAGTTTCTCTCATTGCCATGAAGTAATTAAGCCTTCCCTCCCCATAACTCTCCTCCCAGATCGAATTACCTTCATAATCTGTACATATTATGTATCCTTGACGTCCCTCAGCTTCCCTTCCTACCATTACGAATTCACCACTCTTCAATTCAATGACCGCATGAAACCAGCCTTCAGCATAAGTATTTGCCCAAATCTGGTTTCCATCCATGTCGATCAAAGTGGCAGCAGCCTGCCCATTGCTTTCTCCAACGAAGATGAAATCGGTCGAATCCGTCTCGATTATACTCCAGGCTCGATCTTCAGCATCTCCAACTCCGTAGGTCCCTGACCAATTTTGATTTCCGTTCTCATCAATTCTGACAACCCATGAATCGTAGGAAGCATAATTTCGGGCTTCACCCTCATAAGAATGACCACACATTATGTAACCATCATCAGGTATAGCATAGATGTCATTGAAGCGTTCATGTCTCCCGGCATCGAACGTATGCATCCAGGCTACCGGAGGTTGAGCGTGGGAAATCGCTGAAAAAACAGTGACCAACACTATTGTTAAAACAAATCGAAGCATTTGGAATCCCGTTAGTTTTACATGTCAGAACTATACCAAAATTACATTACCGAACCAAAACCACCTTCCGCATTTCAGAAGCATTCCCAACATCCATCCGCACGACATAAACTCCTGCTGGGAAGCCACCTGCAGCCCAAACAAACATCTGGTTCCCTGCCCCCACAACCTCATCAACCAACCGCGAAACCTCCCGCCCATTAGTATCAAATACAGAGAGTGTAACATGGTCAGCTTGAGGCAAATACATAGACAACTTAACCGAAGAATTAAACGGATTTGGACTTGGCGGATACAACACCGGTGAGGTCGGCAAATTCACGAAATCCGCATCATCCGTTGTGAATGACCTCTCGATAACATCTACTATCCAGTGGATTGTATCTGCTTCAATCCCTTCCTGCACATAAGCGGTGATTTCAAAATCTCCGACATCAGGGAATTGAATTTCAGCAAATGAGGTGTCACTTTCTAAGGCATCATCGCCGAGGAGCCATAAGTATTCCAGAGAATCCGACTCTTCGTTGAAGGGAAACACCTCGAACACAAACGTCGTGTCCTGTCGAGCTGATAGTTCGTTTTCATGCGGCCACCACCACCAGACAACGGATTGAACATTGATATTCCAGACAACGCTTTCCACCTCATCTTCATTTGATGCAAAACACTGCAATTCGTACTCTCCTGGTAAGTCAAATGGGATGGTGATATTCTCAGTGTCTCCAACTTCCTCCTGCTGACCATTTCGATCTGTAAATGCCCATATATATTCAATTTCAACATCTTCTAACGCTCTTGCTTCCACACTAAAATCGACTTCTGATCCCCTGCGGATGGACATATCAAGACTATCTGGTGTGAAGCCCACAACTGCAAACCTTTGAACTATGATTCGCCATTCAATTTCGACAGTAAACTCATCATCACTCACACGGCACTTAACACTCTGCTCACCTAAATCATTAAAAACACCTATGGCTGAAGTATCACGTGACAGGATGTCTTGATCATTAAAGAGCCAGAGATATGAAAGCTCATCGTCCTGTTGGTCTGCAACTTGCACCCAGAAGTCAATTGTGTCACCCAATACTGTTGTAAAAACAGTATCCTCAGGTGACCAGGTGATGAAGGAAGGTTCCTGTATTTCCCCTCCGAGTTTGACAATTAAGCCATCCTGCCCTAACCCATTTGGGGTGTTATTGACATGTCCGGCGGCAACCATGCTGTTATTTTCACCGATTATTGTTGATAAGAAAACATTAAATCTTGGAGCAATTTCGAGTTGTTCCCGAAGATCGAATATCCTTGACCAACGAAATACACCTTGTGAATTGGTCTTTAACATTATTGGCATTATCAGATCTCTGTCATAAACATATCCTGAGATCAGGTAATCCCCCTCCCTCGTTTTCGCAAGTCCGGTGCCATATTGAAATCTAAAATCAAATTGGTAAGATCTTGACCACACAAGATTTCCGTCATCATCAATTTTCGATAAAAGCACTAACTGGTCGTTTCTGACACGCTCACTTCCAGTAAAAACGAACCCTTCATCTGGAGCTGAGATCATGGATCTGCTGGTTTGTCTGGTATTGGATCGTATTCTTCTGTCCCATATCAGGTTACCTTCAAAATCAACTTTTATAATCCAAACATCATCAGTATTAACTTCATTGTCTATAAGGTAGCCTGCTACAACTACTCCACCTTCTGTTTCCCGCATTGAATATAGGTAATCCCTATGTTCATCCAGTCCATAGTCATTCTCCCAGAGAACTGCCCCATTGCCATTAATACATATCAGGTAACCTTGATTATTTGAATAGCCGGCTAATAAGTAATCACCTGCTTTTAACTCAATGATAGCCTCACACGATCCAGACGCATATGAGTTAAACCATAAAGCTTCTCCTACTGAGTTAATTCGCAATGCTGCAAAAAAGCGATTACTGCTTCCTCCTGATATGAAATCACCATCATCAGTTTCTATAATCGTATTTGCGCGGTCATTTCCTCCAATTCGATCATAAGTATTAGCCCAAATTGGATTTCCTTCCGGATCAACCTTTATTATATAAAAATCAGAGGTTTCATTCTCGTTGAATTGACGGTGACCTACAGCTATATATTCGTTTTCAGATGTGTAGTAAATATCACCGAAATATTCATTTCCGTTTATATCATAGGTTCGAGCAAAAATCAGTTGGGGTTGGGAATAAAGATTTGTTGCACCTATCAGAATGCAGATGAAGAAGTAAATCACTCTCATTCGCCTACCTCTGTAGAAATATTGGCTTGTGGACAAGAATGAGCAGAGTCGTTCTCAGAATCCTGAGGTTGTACAGAGTGGTTGGATGCACCTAATTGGTTGCCAAAGGCATGTTCAGCAGACATTTCAACACCTCCCCTGATATTTGGGGATTTTATGGTTTAGGTATCCGTAGGGCAACTCACGGATCAAGGTAAAGCTATATTTTAAACAGATCTATCACATCAAATTGAATAATTAGAAGTTACGTTATAATTGTTAAAATGTCAAGAGCAATATGGACTACCTGATTAAAACTACTCTGGTGGATTCGAGGCGATCACCCTGCGTAAGTTTTAATATGTATTCTCCCGAGGCTAAACCATCTGCATTGAGCATCAGATTGTGATCCCCAGCGTTCAGGTTCCCTGAAAAGAGATTCCTTACTTCACTACCTTCGATGTCATACAATTTCAGCGAAGTTTCTGCGGACTGCTGTAGTGTAAAGCGGACTGCTGCAATCGAGTTAAAGGGATTTGGAAAGACACCATTAAGCTTGAACTCGTGGGGGGATCTTGTTTCAGAATCATCTACACCCAGGGTTGCAGCGTATAGCGCGATGTCAATTACAGGTCGTTCCTCATAATTGGTTTCAAGCCGCAATACTGCTTCGAAATGACCATTCTCGAATGGAAAGAAGTTTAGCCAAATTTCATGTGGACTGCCCGGTTCAAGGTCAACCTGACCTCCGCCACGTCGTATGGAAAATGGTAAATCTTCAGGAATTATACTTGAATTCTGTATTTGGAGCAGTCCCCCACCCTGGTTTTCTAAAATTACCGTTTGCCAGTCACTCATCCCCGGTCGGGTAGTCTCGAAATATACTGTATCGCGATCTAAAAATAGAAGGGGAGTTTGTTCAAAAAAGAATGCACCTACATCCGCAATCGTATGATCCGGGTCGAGTGGTGATTGAGGGTCACCTACGTCAATGCAGGGGGATTTTGTCGAATCTTCAACCGGAAAGCTGTCCCATGAAAGGCGTAAATCGTGGTTCCTCCGATCAACGAACATTGGGAACTCCTCGAAGTTGCCTTCGTCAAAAAATATATAGCCATCGACATGATCGGCTCTTATATCATCGATTCCACCCTGAATGTCGGAATAATCTACGGTTATCCAGTTCTCTCCAGATAGCCACATCTGTTGAGGTTCATTTCCCCACATAATAGTGTTGCGTAGAGTTGTTCTCACACCTCCCGTGAAGAAAACCCCACCACCTCGCGAATCAACAGAGTTATATGCAATTGTACAATTCGTGATAATCGGATTTGAATCGGTGCAATACAATCCTCCACCATCGAGAATGTCCGTGGAGTTATAACTGATGTCGCACCACCACAAAGCAGAGTGACCACCACGGAGGTAGATACCGCCACCACCTGCGTTGTCAACCTCGTTCTCGCGGATGATACAGTATTCCATATAAATATCTGAATCTAAACAGGCTATCCCACCGCCAATGTCGATGGCTGTGTTCCAACGAATGAGGCAATTACTGATTGACGCAACAGACTCCGAACAGTGAATTCCACCACCGAGCGAGTTTGAACCATGCTGGATTGTAAATCCGTAAACAAAAGCATCATTACGCTCAACACCCTCGATCCAAATGCAGGGAATTTCGTCGCTGCCATCAATTATAGTAGAGTCCCGATAGGTTTTGTCTCCGGTGGTCAGAGCAAGGCTGGCAACCATTATTGACTTACTGTTGAAGTTGATGCCTTCAAAATAAGTCCCGGGAAAAACCAAAACGGTATCACCATTATTTGCTGCATCAATTCCGGCTTGAATATTCTCGTACTCTTCCGGTACATTCAAAACAACACCGTATGATAACGTTGAAAGAAACAGTATCATAAAAATAATCAGTAAATGCTTCAACTCTCCTCCTTGAGGCAAACATTGTACAACCGCAGATAATTTAACAATATCGTTCCATTTTTCACATCAGTCAACCATCAAACAGGGTTACACATCCTGGCAGGGATACTTCGGGTAAATTTGTGAAATACAGAAAATCACACAATGACAATTGAATGGTAGGAGGAACATATAAATCAGAATGGCATATACCACTTTGTTGCCATTTAATTTTGCAAACCTTCCTACAATTTTATTTTCTTTCCGTAATACTTCCAAGATTGCTTGTGTGGTAGTGATTGTTTCACTATTAAATGTTGCAAGTGCTGTTTAACTTTTTGGAGAATTGCAATGCCTCAAAAAACTGAGGACGTATTACGTACCGCAAAGGATCAGGGAATAGACGTTATCAGACTCTGGTTCTCCGATATTCTCGGGACTATTAAAGGCTTAGCCATCACACCGCGCGAGCTTGAATACGCACTCGCACACGGACTGGGTTTTGATGGATCGTCAATTGAGGGTTTCGCGAGGATTCACGAATCAGACCTTATGGCTCACCCTGATCCGGATACTTTCACAATTCTCCCCGATGGCCGAGGATATAAATCTGCAAGAATGATCTGCGACCTTAAAACCCCCGATGGAAGACCATATGAAGGTGACACTCGTTACATTCTGCGGCGCAATCTTGAGAAAGCTGCTGCTATGGGCTACACAATGAATGTCGGTCCCGAACTCGAATTCTTCATCTTCAAAGACAACAAGTCTCCTGAGATTATCGACCACGGTGGCTACTTTGATGCTTCGATACAGGAAAAGGGAACCGAATTGCGTCAGCGTTGTATCTTTGCTCTCGAAGAGATGGGTATCCCGGTTGAATACTCACATCACGAAGTAGCACCATCCCAGCACGAAATAGACCTGCGTTATGCTGAAGCCCTCATTATGGCAGACAGGTGTTTGACATACCGCTTCATTATCAAAGAGGTTGTTCAAGAGGCTGGTTACTACGCGACCTTCATGCCGAAACCGATCTTCGGTGTTAATGGTTCGGGAATGCATGTCCATCAGTCACTGTTCAAGGGCTCACGAAATGCTTTCTTCGACCCGGAAAAACCATATAACTTATCAGATACAGCCCGGCATTACATGGCGGGATTGCTGAAATATGTACCGGAAATGACATTGGTTTTCAACCAGACGGTGAATTCATATAAACGTATGGTATCAGGTTTCGAGGCACCTGTATATATCTGCTGGGGTCAGATGAATCGCTCGACTCTCGTCAGGGTACCACGAATTCGAGAAGGGCATGAAAACTCTACGCGGCTTGAGCTACGATCAGCGGACCCGGTCGCAAATCCTTACCTGACGTTTGCACTAATGCTCGCAGCCGGAATGAAAGGTATGGAAGATAAATTGACGCCTCCGGAACCGATGGAAGATGACATTTTTGAGCTAAGCCCCAAACAATTGCAGGAAAGGCAAATTGATCTCCTGCCAGCGAACCTGTTTGAAGCTATTCAACTCACAGAGAACAGCACACTCGTGCGCGAGACGCTGGGTGATCATGTTTTTGAGAAGTTCATCGAGAACAAGAAAATTGAATGGAATGACTGGCGCAGGCAGGTAACGGATTATGAGGTTAATCGGTATTTGCCAATACTCTAATTTTTCCGCAGATTGCGCAGATTTATTTTAACCACAAGGGCACAAAAACACTAAGGAAAACATAGTGTCTTTGTGCCTTTGTGGTATATCTTTCAACTATTTAGTTCAACCTGAACCGAATTACATAACTATTGAACTCAGTACCCTCAAGCGGATGTCCAGCTTCGATCTCATATTCAGCATGGTGTTGCTCGATGTTGAGATTTTTCAACAGTAGCATAAACTTATTTTCTTCGTGGAAAAACATCTTCAGGGGGATTTTCACTAACTGCATATAGTCCATTCCCCAGCCTTTAGATGTGAAACGTACCCGACCTTCAATATCCTCATATCGCCCATGTCGGAGGAAGAAGCAGTCCGCAAAGTTAACTTCAAATCCTTGTTTGAAAGCATCAATGTTCTCATTGGCCTTGCCCAATATCATGTTTTCAAAAAACTTGATATCCTGTAGTCCTCTTTTGTATGCGGTACTGCCATCGGATCGGTTCTTTTTAACAAGCATTTCATCTAATTCACGTGACCAATTGAATCCCAGCAGCTTAATTTCGTCCGATTCTGTGAGGTAAGACAAACCGGTTTTCAGGTTGATACCAATCGAGACGGTGCGAGGAATCGAATCTGCCTGATATCGATCTATATATGAGACCTTTCCACCAATATTTGATTTGCTGTAAAAGAACCCCGGATCGAAATAAAATTCAGTGTTGGGAAGAGGTTCTTTGAGGTTGCTGTCAAAATTTTCGAGTAGTGAAACTAAGGGAACTTCCACGATGAATCCATAATCCGTTGCATCTGTTTCAGCGAAAGCTCCTCTCATTGAACTTCCTGGTCCAGGATCCACCAGATGAGATTCAGCATTTTTCCAAGTGTGGCCTATGCTGACTCGTACGAAGTAGTCAAATGCTACAGCTATGGTCGTTCCTTCGCTGCGCTCCCAGGTCGTATAGGTGTCTCCGTTTAGGTTACCATTTTCATCTCGAACTTCAGTCTCGCCAAGATTCAAGAAAACTTCATGAAATCCCAAGCCAACTGATACTGGAATATCTGTGTGATCCCTCAGATTTATCCCAAATGCAAAGCTACTCGCATCATACCATAAATCAGCTAATCCAAATCCAGGCAGCCAATCAATTTTTTTAGTATAAATGGATGATCCGAATTGATTTTCTCGAGCGAAAAACCCAAGACTAGCGGGATGGTAAATTGATGCCATCGGTGAATTGTGGAAGGTATTCCCATAGGTATGTCCCATGGCATTTGCCTGTGTGGAAGGGGATATCCTCAGAAATATCATAGTAGCGACCGCAGGAGAGTCCGGACTTGCAACTAACAAATCAGTTGATAAAATCAACATAACAATCGAAAGAAAAATGGCAAACAGAATTCTTCTTGCTCTACAATCAGGGGATTTCATAATAAAGCGCCTTAAGTCAAATGGTATATATCACTGTTAAAATATACCAAATAAATTATTTGGAAACAAGTCAGATTGCTTAACCACTAAGGCACAAAGGCACTGAGGGGTAATCTGAGGTGATGGTCAGGCGTTTCAGCATGACCATTACTATACTTATCTGGGGTCTTAGTCCCTTTGTGGTTAGCCCTGGTTAGTAGAAACAATTAATGAATACTGCATTTCTCTTGCAATTTGACTGAACAAATCATACCTTTTGAAAAATAATAATTATCGCACTGGATTCCCGCTCTTGCGGGAATTACACGAGGTGTCCTATAAAAAGACAAAACGAAACATTTGACGAAAAGATAGCTCGAGTATTGAAAGAGGAAGTGGCATTAGTCCCCTACGATTCCCGCTGGCGGGAAATGTTCGAGTCTGAACGGCTTCATTTGTTGTCCTGCCTCCCCACTGGATTAGTGAACAGAATAGAACACTTTGGCAGCACAGCTGTTCCCGGTCTTATGGCTAAACCTATTGTAGATATGTTGGTTGAAGTAACAAACCTCGATCAGACGCGGGTGAAAATTCCACACATCCTCGAAGAACAGGGCTATGACTACTTCTGGCGTCCCACATGGGGTGATGATACCCCTCCGTTCTATGCCTGGTTTATCAAACGTGATGAGGATGGAAACCGGACACATCACATCCACATGGTTGAAGCAGATTTTGAACATTGGGACAGGCTTCTGTTTCGAGATTACCTGATTGAGCATCCGGACGTTGCCCGAGAATATGGCGAGCTTAAAGAGAAACTATTGAAAATTCACGGGCTTGATCGCGAGGCATACACAGTTGCGAAGACGGAATTTATTGTAAGTGTTACTGATAAGGCGAAACGGTACTATAAAAATTGTGATTGATAAAGAACATAACGAACTGCCAAAAGTTCCCTCTAAGTAACTATTCTCGTATTTGTTTGAAATACATAATAAGAGGGAATTGTTGGAATCTATAGAGTTTAGAATTACATTTGAAGAATCATATTCACATTTCGGGTATGCAAACTGTATGTTGATTTGACCTTCATAATTCGGCAACTTTGAATTTACAAATTTAGAAAATAGAACGAGAGTAAAAAAATGAAACCTGATAATGCTTTCTCGATCTTAATACTGCTTTTCACTGCCTTTTTCTTGTTGTCCTGTGGAGATAATCTCCCGGTTGGAAATTATGGGGAAGGGAGGATGTGGGATGCACCTTCAAATCCGACTCCTGCTGAAGGTGCAATTGGCAGATTAAACAACACCAAACTTGAATGGCACTGCACTAACCCCGATGGAGATTCTTTAAGATATTCCGTATATCTCGGGACTTCAAATCGAAAAAATAGTCTTAAATTTATTGAACGGGTGAGTGTGAACTCATTTATGCTTGATTCACTTTCTTACAGTCGAACTTACTACTGGAAAATCATTGTCAGCGATGACCATCGTCGATCAGTCACAGGACCGGTATGGAGTTTCAGGACGGCACACGAGGACAATCATCCACCAGATGATATAACTAATTTCAAGCCAATTGATGGTGCAATTAATCAGCCGATTGATAGAAATTTGTATTGGTCATGCGAAGATCCTGATGAAAATGAGTTAACATTTGATATTTATTTGGGAGAACCAGATGATACATTACCTTTTGCTGAGGATCAACATTGCAGGCTGAATGGAGAAATGTATTGTTTTGATCCAGGGCCTCTGACCGGCAACACGCAATATTACTGGAAGGTAATTGCCAGGGATGGAGCAGGGGGTGTCACAGAAGGACTGGAGTGGGAATTCAGTGTAATCGACGCTATATCAATTGAGCGTGAGTTTGAATTGGCGGATCGGGTCAATATTGAAATGGTCTGGATACCTGCTGGTTTCTATAAGATGGGTAGCACAAGTGCAAATGAACCGGGGGCTAAAGCCGATGAAATCCCAAGTCATAATGTAATTATTGAAAATGGTTTCTGGATGGGAAAGTATGAAGTGACTCAATCACAGTGGGAGGATGTGATGGGGAGTAATCCATCTTATGGGAACATCCTAAAGCCAGATCATCCCGTTAATCAGATATCATACAACGACATTCCCGCTTTCTTAGAGTCAGTCAATGATGGTTTCCGACTGCCTTCAGAGGCTGAATGGGAATATGCCTGTCGTGCAGGAACGAATACCCGTTTTTACTGGGGAGATGATCCATTTTTTGATGAAAATACTACATATGCATGGTACGCTGGAAACAGTGGTGATCATATAAATGCGGTGGGGCAGAAACTACCAAATGCGCACGGATTATTTGACATGATCGGCAACGTAGCGGAGTGGTGTGAAGATGATTACCACGATAACTATCAGGGAGCTCCGGAATATGGATTTCCCTGGATAGACGATCCCAGAACGGTATATCGTGTGCTGCGGGGAGGCTGGTGGAGCAGCGAAGCTGTGAATTGCCAAGCAGCTAATCGAGACAGGGCCTTTCCGAATAGAAGGGAATCCAACTATGGTTTGCGATTGGTGTTAGATCTATAACTTTGTCCTTCAAGCCTCCTGATTTAACAGTGCTAAGAGTTATTCTGTAAAGAAACATGGGCAACAAGTAGCCCATGCCACACAAAACGCATGTCTTTCAAGAAACCCAGTAATCTGTGAAGTTCGGAATCTTCTTGCAAATTGTAAAAGACTTTCAAACCCAACTTATAAACACAGAAAACCCGTTCAAATGAACGGGTTTTCTGTGTTTTGAAATTATGTAAAATACTACTTGACCAGCATAACCTTACGCACCTGCTGGAAGCTGCCGGATGTCATCTTTATCCAGTAGATTCCGGAAGGTTTGGACCGGGCGTTCCAGGCTGTGGTGTGTTGTCCGGCTTTTACTGCACCACTGGTCAGAACATCCAGCTGACGACCTGACAAATCGAATACACTGATATTAACATCGGATGCTTCAGGCATTCCGAACGATAACCTGATTGTCGAATTGAACGGATTTGGGTAACCTTCAGACATATAGTAATTGTCAGGTATTACACCGTTTGATGTGACTGAAAGTGCTACTAAACCGTCCGTTTCGTATGCCAAAATGGTGCTGCTCTGGAACGATACCGGACTGAGTTGGATGTTGATCCCGCCCTCTTGTTCGATATAAAGCTCGAATGTTTCGCCCGGAACCAAACCATCAACTGTCTCGGTGATTTCATCGTCACCCCAGATTGCAAGTCCACACATGCCATTCTGTGCGGTTCCGCGTCCAACAATTGCGCCGTCCGAATCCAATGCGATGACAACGTCACCGAATGATACTCGAACACCCTCAAATGATGTCACAAGCAGACTCATATTCTCACCGGTACGTTCAGGTGCAAGTACATTGCTCATGTTACCAGAGACAGCCACTCGTTCGTCTTCCTGCTCTGGAGGATAGTTGAGAATCAGATCAGCAGCATTGACCTTTACCATGTATCCTTGTCCTGCTGTCCAGGGGAGCATATTTGAGAAATCGAAATCACCCCTCAGCATAAACCTACCTGCAAAATCTTTTGCAATTTCAAGGTTATCTCTAATCGACTGAAGGACATAGAAATCCGGGCTGGAAGCGTCGAGCTCATAGTCCGGGAGATATGCAACTATGTTCCAGCCATTGCGTAATGGGATGTCCGAATCGGGGGGAATTGGCTCACCAACAAATTGCATCTCAACAGCTTCGTCAACAGATATTTGATAACCCTCGGTTAATGACCAATACGGAATGTTATTAAATCCGAACGCAGGATTATAGAATCGACCGAACTGATCTTTCATGATTTGGACATGATGATTGTCATCATCGATTCGAAGCTGTTCAGTCATCCGGATGATATCCGGACCCGCGTCGTCTTCGTTTTCGTACATTTCAAGAGGTGGAACAACGTTTATCGAGATCATGTTCCAGCCATCAAGTAGTTCTAAATCTACAGGTCGACCTTCATTGCCACCACCATCATCGATAATGTTGAAATTAATCGGAACGACCTGATGACCGACTGCGGCATTGTGGAAGAAGTGAAGCTCACCCTCAGCGAGCACTTCCGGCATTGAACTCGCATTCAGATGCAATACGAAGTCTTCCGATTCTCCTGTTTCAAGGATTCCTTCAACTGGTTCTACAATTGCCCAGTCTCGACGGGCATCAATCTGCCATATGTCAACCCTGTCAGTTGCTCCGTCATTGCTAACGGCCATCCACACCCAGCTGAACACGTCGAACGTATTCGTAATAAAGGCCCCGATTGGTGTTCCTCCATCTTCATGTTCAAGGGTAGTAACAAATACGGTTTCACCGGTTTCAGTATTCGCTTTGGAGATAATCTGGTCGCCAATTTCATTGTCCTTGTGGAAAATGTAAAGGTTGTGTCCGTCGGGATCAAAGGGCCAATATGCCAGACCATATACTCGTAAACCATTGCGATCCAAGCTGGTTACCTGCTCTCCTTCACGAGTCACCGCGACCATATCCGAAGTCGTGCTGGACACCCAGAGAACCTCCATATCAGGGTCCCATGCCACGTTATTGTTTGGGTTGAAAGGACCTTCAAATTCAACAATAAGCTCGCCTTCGAGTGTGAATCCATAAACAATTTCCCCAGCAGTTCCCCAGATTAACTCGCCATCATAGGCTAGGTCTTTAAACCCATAGCTTCCACCCAGATCACCCGGCTGGTTATACTGATGTTCCAGTTCTCCGTCGAGGTTGATGACATAAATTTGCGGATCACGACCATTAGAACCTGACATATAATATAGTCCATCAACGAATACTGCGCCCTGAATCTTAGAGTCTCCTGAAATTTCACTCGCAGGTACAGAATTGCGCAATTCCCAAGGTTCAGCATTTGCATCTCCGGGGTTTCGAACTTCATTATGCCACGCTAATTGCCCATTGCCATTGTTAGCCAGCGTGAAATCCAGGTCAATCCGCTCACCTATAAGTGCTTCAGCAGCCAATTCATCAAGCGACAATTCAAACTCGGGGTGCAGCAATGCGAAGTTGATTTCAATTTCTCCCTCTTCTTCCAGGAAGAAATCGATCCGGGTTGAATCATTATAGCCCTGAGCAGTTGCAGTCATCGTGAAGTCAATGTCAGTTGGGGCATTATGGATCTCATAGAAACCATTTTCGTCGGTGATAGCTACAAATCCATGCAGGGTGTAAACCGTTGCACCTTCAATCGGTTCTTCAGTCTCAACGTCAATTACCGTTCCTGAAATTTCTCCGTCAGTCGCAAGGATGGAAGACGTAAATTTGATAGCACGACCTTCCTCAAGTGGAGCTGCACCATCAGAAAGCTCATTCCAGTATGTGTATGTCAGTCCATCTCCCTGATCCGGGCTGCAAATTCCAACAGACGCATAGGGAGTGTCCCATGTCTGAAAACACGAACGATCATCAGTAACATCAAGATACTGGAAAACAATATCACCATCACCGTTGATGTTTATATAAAACTCTGGATCATAGAGTAAAACCTGGAAAGTCTCTGAGGCTTCATTGTTTCCACGGGGACCAAGTCTGCGCATTTGTGACCATTCGACGATAAAGATATTCTGCTCTTCGTCGTAAAAGGTATAAATACCACCATCATTTGTGGTCAGAAGATCATCCCAGAATGGTCCGATCATACCGGGCGCGCACATCCCTGCCGGGAACTGACGGTTACGACCAGTAATAAGCTCGGAGCAATCACCCATGGCCAACCATCCGTTTGTACAGATGGTGATCTCGTTGAAGTCTTGTCCATAATACTGGAAGGTAAAAGGCAGGTCGACTAAAGTGCTTTCATCGCCCTCTTCTCTTGTATCACTTAGTTCGGTATCGGTACCCTCGCCTCTGCGATGAGGGTCAATTTCGATCCATTCGTAAACCGGAGCCGAGAACCAGTTTTCATCAGTGTTGTCAAGGCAGATGTAACCGTAGTTATCAGGACCGAAAGGCTGTCCGTCACCTGCTTCAGCGACTGTGTATGAGAAGAATGCAGTATCAACAAATCCTGCCTCAGAAGTCAGAACAAGTGCCAGGTCTGCATCAGAACCACCAAGATGGAAAAGATTCGCAGCCAGACGGAAAGGTTCAAGAGACGCGCCTTCTTCTTCGGCGGGAATATTCTCGTAATCACCTTCAGCAATAGGCACATCAATGGTTTGTGTCAAGCTTACTAAAGTTGCACTTAAATCACCCGTTTCTTTTGATCCGATATTCCGAATAGTAATTGTTAAATCAGCAAGTTCGGCTGGTCTTATCGGTTCATCTTCCCATGCAAGAGAGACGAATTCCAACTCAGGGCCATCAAGAGGTAAACTGACGGAACTTATCCAGCTTGTTTCACCTACTGTGCATTCCAAATTGAAGATTGCAAGTTGCTCATCAGGGAACCCACCGCCAATATCAACGACGAATAAAACATCTGCTGATTCACCTGCAGCAGGAGCGGCTTCAAGCTCTACTTCACCGGCTACCACTTCGAGATTTGGAAGACCAGGAGTTAGGGTAATGTTAACAGCACCTTCGGGTACTTCTTCACCATAATTTATAATTTCGACAGTTAACTCGATTCTCTCAGTTGGATTAGCGATTTCGTCGCCATCACCATTACTCTCACCTTCACCGTCATCGTCAACAATAAATTCACCGGCACCAAGGAAGACAGGAGCCTGTGTCACTTCCAATTCAGCCTGATATGGCATTAGATTGTGACCGGTAACTGTTAGCATATAATCACCGTCTATTTCCTGAGGATTCAGGTCAAAAGAAACTCTTCCCTCGTCGTCAGTGTATTTGACAATTTGAAGCTCTTCAGGTTGGTAAAAGCAGACTCTTGCGTTGGCAAGTGGTTCATCCTCATCGTCAAGTACGGTCACCTCATAATGGGATTCACCGCTACGCAGATCTTCTGGATGCTCCACTGAAATCAGCATTGGGACGTCTGTATACAGATCAGTTGCGGGGTCACCAATCAGGTTGAAAATATAAAATTCCGTGAGCCAGGCTTCTACACCACGATTTTCTTCATGGTCGATGTCACCTCTGTCAAAATAGTGATTATACAGCTCAACCTTGCCGGCTTCTGTAGCCCAACCCTGGTATGGATTATTTGCGCCAAATACCGCTCGAAAAACTGCGGCTGAAAAGAGATTATTATAAGCCGTATGGGTTGCACCACCAGCACCGATACAACCTATCCCACCGCCACCAGGAGCAAAAAGAAATCTCTCTGAATAGTAAAATGGGCTGGAAATATGCTCTGAGTAATCGCCGGTGTTACAGGTCGGAAGAATAACAAAAGGCAACATTCTATCATTTCTAAGATTCATAACCGCATCAAACCGGAATCCGTTCATAAACGTCCACCCACGGTAAAGGAAGAATGAAATTCCGGTATTAAATACCTGTGGAATCCATCCTGCGCCATCCGGGCGAGGATTGCCCGGGCCCCAGTATCTTTCAAAGATCTCTTCGTAATCATTACGAATCAGCAATTCTTTTGACCATTTACATACATCAATGGACGAAAGACCACTTCGGTCATCACCTGCAAAAAATGCTGCACGTTTTTGCCAGCCCTGTTGATTGCCCTCACCAATGAAAGGATCGCTCTCATATGAAACAATCTTTTCTACAATATCATTTAGCCGAGCTTCACCGTTGGCAATACCGTCGAAGCAAAACCTTCCAATAGCAGCATCGGGCAAAATATCATCACCATCAAGTTCGATATAGTCATGGTCACTTTCATATGGATAAGCGTTTTGTCCCCGGTGATCAAAGAATGGCATTGGGTACCCACGGTCAGTATCACCACAAATGATTACCATCTCGGGAGGAGATTCTGCTTCATCATACACTTGCTGAATTGCAGCCTTAACCTGCTGGTTGCTTGAGTTATTGGCTACTCGAAGAACACCAACTGTCCAGCCCATTTGGCGACGCCATTCGATTAACGGCTGCAGAGCATTTTCGACGTCATCCCACTGCTTCATCACATAAAGAATCGAACCGTTTCTCACTCCCATGTCTCGCGGTGGTTCTGGTGGGTTAACAACAAGATCAGCAACGATGTTGTAAACGGAATGAGATGCAAGCTTTTTTTGGCGAGTCAGATCAATTGTATTAACACGGTTCGCGTCCGTTGAAAAATCGAGTTCGATTTCAATCTCGTCCACAACTTCTAATTGACGTGTCTGCCTGTTCCAGCGCATTGGGTGAATATCAACAGAAACCATTCTATATCCGCGCATAATCGCGGGTCTACCGATAGTTGCTACTTCAGGAGGCCAAAAACCCTCATAATTTGCAGCTGCATCAGAAATAACCAGATTCTCGGGATTCCTGTCAAAGTTGACTGCGTAATTCTCAACACTTTCTATTGGGACTTGACGTGGATAGACATTAACATTTTCTTCGATGTGAGTTGAAAGGTGCCTAATCCTTAATTCAACGCCGGATTGAGCCGGTATGAGAACCATTCGATTTATGGTAGGTAATTCAGGCCAACCTTCAGGACCTATTGAAGATTCGTCTTCGATTTCAAACCTTTGGAACCGCTCATCCTGAGCTACGACTTCCTGACCCCGCAATTCGTCTAACTGAAATCCAAGTGCGACTTCAGTCGGGGTTGATGATTTGAGTTCAAGCCTGATCGTAGATACAGCGTTGTCGTCAGTAGACAGGGCGGCATCGGAAACAATCGGTGTAAGAACGAAAATTAAACTTAACAGTGTAGCTAAGCGAGTACATAAGAACAACTGACGCATTTTTTCCTCCACAGAGCTGTGGTTTCCGGTTGATTAATTCAAACTTTGTTTGCTGGCGTTTATCGTAGAATGGGTATCATTTCAAGCCATTAAGCTCAGATGACATTCGAGATCAGCAGGATGGAAATCAGCCCATTGACCCTGCACTTCATCGGAAAAAGCCAAAAACTTCTAACCAATAAATATAATAAGGAAAAGAATCAAAATCAAAGGTGTTTTCATCAGTTCCCTAATTTTTCACTGGCGAAGTTAAATCAAAGTTAGAGGTGCAATGCACCTGACAGGTAAAATTTAGCAAATTTTTCTGTTTGGGTAAGTGTTTGTGCCCACATAAACAGAGTTTTCAGTCCTTATAAAGTGATATCGTACAGTCGGTGGAAGTTGTTGGCAATAATAACCTTCAGTTCTTCAATTTGTATGTCCTTCAAACGAGCGACCTCTTCCAGGGCTGTTATCAGATTCGCTGGTTCGTTTCTAACGGTTGGTTCTGGGCAAAGAACAGGGCTGTCAGTTTCCAGTAACAGGCATTCCAAAGGAAGTCTTTTTACTAATTTTTGTTTTTGCCTTGATCGCATCACTGAAGCAGGGATTGAGAAGAAAAAACCGGCTTCAATACCCGGTAGCGCTGTCGATGCTTTGCCGTCGAAAGCATGCATCTGAACCTTTTTCGCTCCAAGCTCGATTAGTTTAGCGATTGCATGCCTGCCAGCGGAACGGGCATGGACGTTGAGTGGTTTATTTAGCTCGATAGATAATTTGATGAAAGATTCAAAGATTTTGTGTTGAATATCTCGTTCTTCCGGCTCCTTAATTTTCCAATAATCAAGCCCAACCTCCCCGATAGCAACGATTTTATCCGCGTTATTTCTGATCAGATCAACCATAGCTTCAGCTTTATCGAAGTCAAGATATGTTGGGTAGAGACCTGCTGCCGGAAGAATAGCATCGTACATTTCAGCCAACCGGAGATTCTTCAGCGCATCATCCAAAGTCTCGCTGACCGCGACGATACGCCCAACTCCGACAGATTTTGCTCGATCTAAAACGTCTGCAAGATCCGCGTCAAAGTCAGAATCCGCCAGATGTGCGTGTGTGTCTACCAGAGTTTGCATTAAATGTAGCTCTTTTGTTTTGGTTTATTGTTTTGTGCCTGATGTGCTCCTCTAAAAGAAACACTCCCCGGGATGAATCACGAGCTATGTCACAATGGTTTATATTTGATACAAATCATTATATAAACCAAGCTGTCACATTATACTAAATGACTGTAATGAAAGCAACCAACTTCATCACTCTCCGTTTGTTTCAAGCTTCAACAGATAAACACCAGATATTAGGTTTGAGGATCAATCATCCACTGGCGCATGTCAATTATGTGAATGAAGAACTTCGATAATTTTGAATGCAACCAAGTTATGAAACGGCAGGCATACAGGTTCAGAGATATGGAGTTTTTCAATCAAAAAATCATGGCTATTCAGGAAGCGAGGTACACTTTTGTTGGATGAACCTACATAGGACAAATTGCCACCATTGGTGAATCAATATGATATACAACAAAACGACTCTATTCTCAGTAACTGAATTCGTTTTTTCCTACTTTTATCTTTTGAGTCTCTTTTTCGTTTCCTCTTGAGCGCCGTAATTCAATGAGATTCAGGACATTGTAACCTTGTTTGTGCAAGAGGTCAATTATGGCTTGGTTGTTAGGATGAATCCAGTTGTAGAGTGTAAAATTCCCGTTTTTTTGAGCAAGTTGTTCTGCTTGTTTAAATAGAGCAGAGCCTATTCCTTTGCGACGACATTTTGGTGAAACAAAAAGAGATTCAGCCCATACTACATCCTCAACAACACGGCAGACTACATATCCTACGACTTCTTCATTGTCATTTTCCGATACATAAATGGGGAAGTCATTACCTGTATAGTCGCACAATTCCTCATATGCCGCCTCTATATTCACCTTGTGGGTCATGTTTCGTAAACCTGCCAGAGCAGAGCGGAATTCAGATATGAGCTGTATTAGGATTTGCTGGTCATCAGGATGGTATATTCGAATTTTCAATCAATGCTCCGTTAAAATGCTGTTGATATTAGGTTTTGTGTCGTGGATATTTGCTTCACTCATCCTCGCCTTTCTTTTCGGGGCGTAATCGCCAGCAGGTTATCATTTGTTTGCCAACATAAGACACCCAAGCCTGCCAAGAGCGTTCAACGATTATACGACTATTTAGCCTGCGTTAACACATGACGGATAATCACCATGGTCTGGATTTCTGCCGGTTCTTCCCAGATGGGAAGCTCTGAAATTGAGCAAGGCCGCTCTTCCGAACTAGGGATCCGTTTATACGGTCAGATTAACGGAATATACTTAGTAAATGACTTAGTATCAATCTATGGTTTTGGGAATGGTTTTACCCAGGGTTAAAACATGATGACACTCACAGTCACCTCGGGGGATACACCTTTCGATAACGTACTCCAACTCAGGATTAAGACCTTTTACCAATGCGCGTTCCATTGAAGTATGGGCAGCACAGATTTCTGCATGCTCAAATGGGTATGGACACTCCGGAACCATTATTGTCACACGGTTGTCAGTGAATTCTTTTACTTCTCCCTCAGAGCGCATGTTATTGAACACCTTCACCAAAAATAGCCCAACCCGGTTGATATCCCAGGGTTGATCATCCTTCCTCACTGAAGAAGCTATCTCTGACCCATATTCCAAACTCACTTCTCGTATCAGGTCGAGGCCATCCTCACCATATCGTGTATAGATGGCCTCATATAATCCCTTAATTCTTCTCAGAAGTCCCTTTAGTACACCACGATATCTAACATCAAGAGGTACTTCTTCGATCTGAATATCAGATGGTAACTTGATCACCGTGAATCCCGGGTTTAATTAGATTTCTATTCGTGGGAATGATTACATCCATGACCTTGACCAGATCCACCACCCCCACAAGCTTCTCCTGGAGTCATCAACGTCAGGTTTCCTGCAATGAGGTTTTGAACTACCGGCTTCACATCCGGACAGACTGTGTCGAGATATACGTCTATTCCAACTTGATTGAATCCCTGTAGTGGACGCATGCCAATCCCAGCTACAATAAGGGCATTAACATTTAATTTTGCGAGAATGTTCACCGGAACCATGCAACCACCCTGTGAATGGTCCTGATTTGCAATCATCGAAACATCACACACCTCACCGTCCTTGACGTCAATCAAGGTAAATGCTTTACAATGTCCAAAGTGCTCTGATCTTTTACTATCCAAACCACCAGAACCATCGGATGGAACTGCTATTCTTCCGTTCTTCAATGTATTTCCTTTGACTTATTTTGGTTTAATTCTCTCTTTTTGTGAGAGTGTTTCCTATTTCCTGTTCTTTCCTTCCCCTTTTCCGGTACCACATCCTGAATGGACGCTTTTCTTCATTGTTGGGGAGGACAATTCATGTATTTCATCGTTCTGGACTCTGCTGACAGCATCAGTGGCTGTCATTCCAATACAACAATATACTTTCCAGCCCATCAATTTGACATCGGAAAAAGCCCCTGGACCTATGTTTCCGACAATCAAACGTTCGATATTGTATTTGCTGAATTGATCTACCCCATGTCGAGGTTGATCGTGACCGACACCTTTAACAGATTCAAATGTCATGTCATCTGAATCAACGATCAGGAAGCAGTTGGAGTGCCCAAATCTTCTCGAGATCGTGGACGCAATTTCTGCTTCATTTACTGCTACAAGATATTTCATTTATTCCTCTAAATATAATCGTGTGTGCCTAAAATAACCGGGATATTTAATTTCGCTTCAAGTTTTCCCTTCAATGCATCAAGGTCGAGAGGGCACTCACCGTGTTCCTTTGCAAGCGTAACGCATGTTCCAAAGTGTATAGCATCAACTTGATTCCCTAATCCCTCAACAACTTTGCATATCATAGGCACCCGAGGCATAGCCAATCCCGGGCAGTCACCACAGTCAGTCATTGCAACAACTTCTATTTCCTCTTCGTGATTAGCAAATTTGCCATTCTTTAAAGGGATTGCTTTGAAACATTTTGCACAAGCAATACATGTATGATCCTTGATTCGTTTGCAGAAGAAAATTGCGATCTTTTTCTTTTTCATGGTTCACATCCTCTAGCCTATCAACTCTTTAACTTTTTCCAGCACAGCATCACGATCAATAGGTTTTTCAAAATATCCCGCTGGTGGACTGACCTGCTTTCTCGTTTCAATAAATTTCTTAAAATCGCTGCGGTATCCTGTAATCATGATTACAGGGATTTCATTTGTCGTCGGATCATCATGTAGATTACGATACATCCTCACTCCCGATTCCTCCGGCATCAATATGTCAAGGGTTATTAAATCGGGATGGTTGGCTTTTGCCTTTTCATATCCTTTTTTACCGTCCGTTGCGGAGACAACATTGTATCCATTTGTTGTAAAAAATGTAACCAGATAAGATACTACATCCGGCTCGTCCTCAACTACGAGGATTGTTTTTAATGATTTTTCTTCCATTATATCTCCTTATCTACTTGTTTAGTTTACCTTTTAGAACGTCAAGTGCTCGTTGAAGGGCTTCTTTATCTGCACCCTTCATCGCCCTTGAGAGCTCGTTATGTAATTCTTTAGGTTCTGATTCTTGTGGTTCTAATGGTTCCAATCCAAGCAACTTGCGAACTGCCGAAACATAGGAATGAGGACTAACAGGCTTCTCAAGGTAGACACCAGGACCAGACATCGTCATCTCGTCAAAGTCTGCTTTGCCCAGTTCATCACGGGCATGCCCTGTTACTGTCAATACTGGTATTTTCGAGAGAGATTTGTCTTTCTGCAACTCTCGATAACATTTTACTCCTGAATGTTTTGGCATAACCAGATCTAACGATATCAGATCCGGAAGAATACGCCTTGCCGTTTCAAGACCCTCATTTCCATCTGAGGCTGTTTCAACAATGAAACCAGCATTTTCAAGGGCAGTTCGTAAATAACTCCGAATGTCAGATTCGTCATCAACAACCAGTATTCGTTTTTTTTCTTCAGTCATTGTTAATTCTCCAGATCAATCTTCTTTATTTCTTGTGAGTGAATTTCCTGCCAGAGTCTCCAGTCGATCACGAGGTAGCCGGATGCGGAATATCGAGCCCTCATCGGGACTGGACTCAACCTCTATGGTTCCACCATGTTCTTGGATAATTTTCCTTGTGGTTAATAATCCAAGACCTGTCCCTTTTCCACCTTTCGTTGTGAAAAAGGTGGTAAACACCTTTTCTTGGATTTCAGAGTCCATTCCAGAGCCGTTATCAATAGATTCAAAAATGATTTGATCTTTATCTTCATATGTCCTCAATGTAACACGACCTCCACCTTCTTCCCGCATCAGCGCTGCATCGATTCCATTGGAGATAAGATTCGTCAAACAGGTTTCCATCCCACTGGGATCAAGAAACGCCGGCCTGATACCTTCACCAGGCTCTAAAATCAATTCCACACCTTGATTTCTGGCTGTAACTTTGTATAAATCTATTATATCTCGGGATATATCATTCGGGTCAACGAGTTTCAATTCGGGAAGTCGACCTTTGGCGAAACTCAGGAAGTCTTTTACAAGTGTAGTTGTCTTTTCAAAATTGCGCTGCAATATCTCCCAGCCTTCAAGAATGAGTTCCGAATTTCCCTGCTGAAGTCCCAGATTAGCCATATACATGCCACCTTCCAAACCCATCAACATGTTTTTAATGGTGTGCGCGAGTCCCGCAACAGTTTGACCTACTGCTCCGAGACGTTCAGCATCAAGTTTTTCCGCTTCCAGACGTTTCATATCCCGCATATCCTGGAGGAAGGCAGCCTTCCCTAATTTCTTGCCTCTGCTTTTAAGCTCAACCGCCCTGAATCTGACGGGGATTTCTTCGTTACTTTTTGACAATATTGATGTTGACAAAAAATCTAATGAATCCTCATTTATCAATCCGGTTCCGCCAAACTCATCTGGCAGCATTTTCAGTAGGCTTTCAACAGATGGCATTCGTCTTGCCTTCCAGTCCAGCAATTCTCTTGCTGCGGGATTCATGATCTTCGACTCACCGCCGGAATCGACTGCAATTATTCCAGTGGCAGAGTTACTTATCAAACTTTCATAAAGGTCATGTGCCTGCTTGAGTTGACCCTCTAACTCGCGAATATCAGTAATATCTGTCGCAATCTCAATCACGTGAGCAATGCCATCTTTCTCTCGTGACAATGGTGATGTTGTCACTACGTAATGTGTCTGAGTCCCATCCTGCCTTATTCCGACTTGATTTGAAACATGCTCGCTACCATCACTGAATGTCTCAACAGCTGGACAACTCGGGCAAATCGTTTTCCGTTTTTTGTAAACTTCAAAGCAATGCCGGTTCTGTACATCCTCACCAAATGTTCGCCGGAATTTTTCATTGGCGCGTATGATGCGAAAGTCATTATCAATTACTGTTATGTAACATGGAACGCGATCAAACAGAAGGTCGTATTCCCGTTGCCAACGGCGGGTTTCAGTTAGATCGGTGGTCATCTCCATGACATATTTGATCTGCCCGTCGTTATCATACAAAGGAGCAAGATGTGCTACATAGTGACGTGTAATTCCATGACGGTCAATTCCAACTCCGTCTACAACTCGAACTTTTCCATCCCGGAATGTATCTAAAGCCTGACAATGTGAGCAAGGTTTATATACACCCTTGTATATTTCATAGCAGTGTCTGCCTTTCCAGTCGCCAAAGTAATCTTCAAAATTATTATTGGCGGTCATGACGTTAAAATCCCGATCAATTACTGCAAGATTGAAGGGCATTTGTTCGAATAACTCGCGACCGAAAAATTTCTCCATTTGCTCAGTCATTGCACTTACTGCGGCTGAGGGGAGGCAACACCATTCTTTTACCAACCAAATCACTTTTACTCTTTATCAGAACATCTGCATCAACAAGATCGCGTTGTCCCTCATGGCATGTTTCGCATCGAGAAAGAACAGGCTTCTCTTTCTCTACAGCCACTTGCACGTGACAATCAATACACACCATATGCATTGCTTCAGCATAACTGTTTGCCTCGTATGTTTCGATCTTAATTAATGAGCCCTGTGGGATTAAATTTTTGTGACAATAATCGCATTTTTTTGCTGAGTCGATATCTCGGATGGATGCTTTATCATGACATTCCACACAGGCAAGTTTGCCTCCATTTGGAGATGAATGCCAATCGTGCTTAAAGGCATCGCTCGGAAGATACATATCATTATGACATTGACTACATGCGGTATTTTTATCCCTTGGTTGATTCATGTGGTGGCATTTGCTGCATGATTTGTCTTCACCATTTCGCCTGATATGTTCTTTGTGGGCAAAGGCGGTCCCAAAACCATCCCGGTTACCGTCTATCCAAAGTGTGTCGCCACCCCGAGCTTGATGCACAGGGGTTGGGTCCACACCTCTGCTCTCTGCAGGTTCCCACGAGATAAACGCAAAGGCAAATGCTGCGGCAATAATGAACCCGAACGAATACTTTGTTCTGGCGGAAATTCCCGGTGTACCAAGCCATGTACCATCAACGGAGTGGAAATGAGGCAGTTGGGTTGGCGAAGCATCTGGATCAGTCGGCCGGGTTTCCCAGATATTAAACCTCTCAATCATATATAAAAAAACTAAGGAAGCTCCGGCAATTACAGCAGCGGTAATAGCAATCTCTGTCCAAGCGGGAAGATATACGGTCTCGCCACGATTTATATGTACAAGCCCACCGACGTTAATCCGGTTAAGAACAATTCCCGTCACACCAGTAATTGCCACAGTCATTAAACCTGCGGCTTTTGTCCTGACATATCTGAACGACAACATCACCGTCGGGATCACAGCAACCATAGCAAGCTCAACCCAGAACATTTTGACCTGCCACTGTCCAGATCCTAATTGATCTAACTGACCCCGGATCAATAAATCACTTACTCGAATAACTAAATATGTCATGAACACCCATCTTGCTGCTGATCCTATTTTCTCAAGAAGATCAACTTCTGGTTTGCGGCGATATAACCATGCTGTGAAGAGACTCTCAAATGTCACCATCATGAGTCCCAACCCGATAGCAGAGATGAAAAAGATCACCGGTAGTATAGGTGTATACCAGAGGGGATGGACGTTGTATGGCATTATCAGAAACAGCGATCCCAGAGATGATTGATGCAGCGTTGAAAGTGCTATTCCGGCAATAACCAAAGGCAATCTGAGTTTGATGAGAACTTTACGTATCTTTGATAGAAAGCTGAACTCCTCTGCAGGAACAGGAAAAAATTCCATCAACAACACAGTCAGATACAACATCACACACCAACCGACTTCAAACAGTGGAGAATGAGGATTCCAGAATACAATCATGTGCCAGATATTCCAGGGCAATCCCAGATCAAACAATAATCCGAATGCCACAGCAATGTAACCAAGAAAGGCAGTAAGAACTGCGGGGCGGACGATTGAATGGAACTTTTCCAGTTTGAAGATATATACCGTAGCAGTCAGTACGAATCCTCCTGCAGCCAATGCCACCCCGCTCATTACGTCAAATCCAATCCATATCCCCCACGGAGTATTATCCGAAAGGTTCGTCGTTGATCCAAGTCCGAGCAGAAAACGGGCTACTCCAACGGCAGCTCCAACACCGATAATCATCCAGAGAATCATTTTGAAATTACGGACTCTATTCATTATCGGTACCCTCCTGATCATTCTTCCTGCGTTGATTTTCCATGCGACGACCAATAACCCAACTTACACCTGCCATAACAGATCCCATTCCGACAAAGGCAAATGGAACGGCTTTCATTGCCGTTGATGTCCTTTCCGGAAGAGGTTTATCGCCCAGATGTTGCCCATAGGATAGGCAAGACAGATCGGTGTCTGATATGTATAGAACTTGTGAACCTCCAATTTCATGTTCACCCCAAATCCGGTCGATGTATTTATTCGGATTTCCTTTAATCCTTCTGCGAGCTTCTGCAAGCAGCTCATCCCTGTCACCAAATATTGTAGCCTGCGTTGGACATGTTTCTGTACAGGCTGGTTCTTCACCTTTGGCAACATGTTCAGCACAGAGAATACACTTTCGCACATAAGGAATTTGCTGATCCCAATCATAGCGGGGAATCCCATAGGGACATGCCATCATACAATAGCGACATCCCATGCATTTATCTCCGTCATATACGACAGCACCATCTTTGTTCTTCCGTAAAGCTCCGACAGGACACGCTGAAACACAGGCCGGTTCCAGACAATGCCGACACTGCTTGCGGATATATTTCTTTTCCGGTTTTTCTACTATTGAAGTCCAATTTCTAGCGGATAAGCCATCATCAGAATTCCATCGTCTTGGGACGGCATTTTCCAGATCATGACGCTTCTTGCAGGCAACCACACATTCGCGGCATCCCACACATTTTGTTGTATCAGTTAATATTGCTTTCATTAAACACTCACCTCTTCTTTCTCAGGTGTCAAATCTTCGTAAACTAAACGTGGTTTTTCCACCCATGTCGGTCGATTTTTCAGACCAAGTGTTTCGATAACCCTGCCGCCAGCACCTTTAGGGAATTTCCAACCAATTGCAGTGACAAGTTGTGAGAATGGCATCAGGACGCAATGCGCAATTTTTGTGAATGGTATCATGACCATAATCAAATTTGCAGAATACACGTGAATCAACATGAGCAATAGATAAGCATTAGGACTAATTGATCCATTACTGCAGATATATCCAGTCAGGAAAGGTATAATCAGCAGGATTGGCCATAAATAGTCCTGCTTTCTGCTGATAGCACGAGCGGGTTGATAAAACAGGCGCATCAGAAATAGCAGAATGCTGCAAATGATTACCGTCAGTGTTAAATTATCCGCAAACAATTTCGGAATAGCAGAAACGGCAAATCCAGTCACATTCTTCCAAAGGAGAAGGTGTGCTGCCAGAAAAAGGGGAACAATAATCAGTCCAATATGAAAAATCAATGATATCAGACTATATACAGGCCGTTTATTAAATAGTCGTTTTAGCGGAAAGAGCCATGAAATAGTTTTTCCAATAAGGTCTTTCCAGGGTATGATTTTATCCTCATTACGCCTGAGTGCTTCTATCATGCCTATGATTGTCAGTAGAAAAATCCTTGTCAATCCAAGCAACATCAAAGCAAGACAAAGCCGAAACAAAGGTCCCTGTCCAAATCCAATCCATGTCTCCAGCATCAGTTATCCTCCGTTTCTATCAGGTTAATGAATGGTGTATTTCTTTTTCATCTTCGACATTCTCAAAGATGATGGCTTGGTACAATAGATCATGCAGCCCGACAATTTCGCAATCGACGTTGTTGTCTTCCATCAATTCCTTAAGTTGTTTTTTACAGTTCGCACAGGGCGCGACACAATACTTTGCTCCCGTTGCGCGAATCTGTTCGGCTTTGGCTCGACCGCCGATTGTTGTTCGATAGGGACGAATTTCATCAATTGAAACTGTTCCACCACCTCCACCGCAACAAATATTATCACGTCCGCTTGGTGTCATCTCAACATAGTCCTGACAAAATGCTTTGAGCAGCTCGCGTGGTTGATCCACTATCCAACCTGAACGAGCGAAATTACATGGATCGTGATAGGTAACTTTTTCCTTGATAACATTCGGTTTGATCTTCAAGCGACCTTCTTTCCAAGCTTTCCATGAATACTCTAATATGTTAACTACAGGTAGTGCTTCTTTTCCACCACAATAGGTTGGATAGAAATACTTCGCACTGCGGGAAGCATGGCCGCATTCACCGATAAGGATAGTCTTAATATTCAGGCGTTTAGTCTCTGCCTCAATTTTATGCAGTACCTCTTCAAGTATGTGATCGCTGTAAAAGAGGCCATAATTAATGCCATCGAAATATCCGGTACCGATCGTCCAACTGTCACCCGTTGCTTTGAACACGGCAGCGTTACCCATCAGTGTTTCTGCCTCCATTAGGAAATCTGAAACGGCTGGTAGAAATAGATATTCCGCACCGTCCTGATCGATGGGGAAGGGGATATTTATTCCCTTTTCTTCCTCCATATCCTCTGTCAGAAACTCCAATGTATCTAAAAGCGCAGGAACCGGTATTGCTGATGTATTGCCTGACTTCCCGATCAATTGCTCGCGTGTACTTACTACGAGTGCCCGGGGCGTGATTCCAAGCTCAGACAGTATGTACCTTCCCAGATGAGTTATAATGGCATGATCAATTCCCATCGGGCATTCAATGCTACAACGTTTGCATGCGGTACAATTGTAAAATGACTCCGCCATCTCCTGAATTTGTTCATTCTGTAGTCCGGGATCTCCGAATACTCGACCTCTCAGCATTCCAGAAATGGTAAAGTGTCGTCGATAAACCTTTAGCAGAAGTTCGGAACGAAAACATGGGATGTCCTGCTCGTCTCCGGTTGCAAGATATATCTGACAATTGCTTGTGCAGCGAGAGCACTTTGCACTGATCCGCACATAATGATCGAGAACTAATCGATAATTTGTATGTTTCAGAATAGCAGCAAATGCTTCAAGAAATCTCTGTGGACGATTTTCAAGAGCAAAATCTTCAACATGATATCTTACAGACAATTGCTGTTTTTCGATTACATTTTCTTTCTTGGGAGTTTTAAAAGCTCTTTCCCGTTCTTCTTTGTTAATCAAGAGATTCATAACTAATTCTCTACCTGGTCAATGTTGATTTTATCATGGTTTTTTATCCTGCCCTTCAAGGGAGGTAATTGTTCTTTTTTGGTCGGGTGTACTGCATTAGGATCAGTTGAGGTCGGATCGAGAAGCTCGACTTCGTAATCCTGACATTTTTTGATCATGTTTGAAGTTGAGTTGTGAACAAAAACCCTTGCATTGTATTCCCTGCTCGTAACATGACTAAATTCCTGAATTTCGGATTCGACCCTATAACTGTGTGCTCCACAACAAATGGCAACTCGAACATTTTTACCGCAGACAGGGCACTGAATTGTTGCATTGAGATCAATTGGGTAAGAATCAGATTCATTAGCTCGATCTAAGCTCCAACCGTGATTTGTAAATAGGTTTACAGTCCAGTCAACAAGATCCGAGTTATGGGGCTGAAGTTGGATGTCTCCGTTGTTATTATAAGAGGATTTAATTTGCATTTTACCTGCGAGATATTCATATAGGGAATCATTTGCAGAACCGGTTGCATTCTCAACCACATGGCACCCTGATGCCTGTAATAGTTGGCGTTCCTGCCCTTCTATCCCATTACAAATTAAAACATTTATGCCTGAATTTTTCAAAAGACGAATTCGTGCCAAACCTCCAGTTTCATCAACATTTAATTCACTGAATGTTATTTTATTGCGAGGTCCTATCTTCCATATCCGAAACAGTCTTGTGGCAGAGAAGCATGGTGCAACTTCATCTCCAAAGCAGGTGATCGCGATTTTTATTTCCTCACTCAGATTCATATCTGAATTAAGCTCATCTTTAATGTGCTTCTCAGTATTCAATGTTGCAGGTTAAACTCGGTTTGAGTTACGAAATGTAAATAATGCTATATGCTAATAGTGTGCCAAATTTCACAAAGATTGTTATACGTTGAAAATATGTGCGATAGGGATTTATAACTTAACTATGGGTGTTGCAATGCAACAGTTTGCGACTGTTCATGCAACACTATTATGTTGCATGATGCAACATATTGTAGCAGTGTTAGAAATGTTGTGGGGTTTGGGAAAATTACAATTGGGAGAGAAATTGAAACCATTTCTGAGAATGAAACGATTCAATTCGAGGATGAACTACGTCTTACAAATCTGAATTATTGTGTTATGAATGCTGTATTGATAATCCACTATTGTACATCATATTTGCGCATTTTTCTCCATAATGTAGACCGGTTCATACCAAGCATTTCCGCAGCTTTTGTTTTATTTCCACCGGATTGTTTAAGTGCCTGGAGAATTAATGCTCCTTCATCAACCACTGTTCTATCTAAAAATGAGCTCTGTAAAGAATATTTGTTTTGATCACTCATCTTGTCCTGAGATTGCAGTTCCACCGGCAGGTGTTCTACTCCGAGGGTTCTGCCATGACAGATAGCATAGCCATATTCGATGATGTTCTCCAATTCACGGATGTTGCCTGGATATTCATGGTTTATTAATATTGACATTACAACAGGAGTAACGCCTACAATATTTTTGCCCTTGCGCGCATTGAAAAGTCTAATGAAGTGATCCACTAAATAGGGGATATCCACTCGGCGATCTTTGAGTGGTGGTAGATCGAATCGGATGACAGCCAGACGGAAATACAAGTCATTCCTGAAATTGCCTTGCTCGACTAATTCCTTCAGATTGCGATTTGTTGCAGCAACTATCCGGATATTTGCTTTCACAGTTTTAACACTGCCAAGAGGCTCGTATTCTTTCTGCTGAACCAGCCTGAGAAGCTTAACCTGAGTTGAAAGAGGGAGCTCGCCAATTTCATCTAAGAAAACTGTTCCGTTCTCTGCAATGGTGAGTTTACCGGGTTTATCCTTCTTGGCATCTGTAAAAGCACCCTTTGTATAGCCGAACATCTCTGACTCAAAGAGTTGTGGAGGGAGGGCCCCGCAATTGATTACAACATAAGGTTCTTTCTTACGGGGAGATAGATTGTGAATCGCTTGAGCAAACAGCTCTTTTCCTGAACCTGATGGTCCCTGGATCAAGACGCTACTTTCACTCTCTGCAACATCAGGAAGAATTGATAATATCTTTAGAAGTAAGGGACTTTTTGTAATGATATCTTCAAATGAGTAGTTTTTTTCAAGTTGTTTGCGGAGGTCTTCAATTGCACTTAGATCGCGGAACGTTTCAACTGCTCCGAGTACATTACCGTCATCATCGCGCAGAACAGCCGTCGAAATTGATATCGGAACACGACGACCGTTGCTATCGAGAATATGTACAGGTATGTCGATCGCTTCCTGCCCGGTTTGCATACTCTTCTCAAGCAAGCAGCCAGTTTCACAAATGTCAGAATGAAATACTTCATAACATTTTTTTCCGATTGCCTGTTTTGAAGGCGTACCGGTGATTCTCTCTGCTGCTGGATTAAAGGATGTTATGCACCTTTGGTCATCGATGGTGAACACACCATCTGCAATTGAACTTAAAATGGTTTTGAAAAAACGATTTTCCTGGTCTGAGCCATTCATACTTTTGTACTTTTCCAAGTTGGAGGATCGGCTGACGGTTTCAATAAAAGTTAGGTTTAGATTCTCTATCATTCAAGCTATTCCAAATACATTTATCCAAGTACAGCATTTCCAGAGTGATTTGAGTCCCAGTTTTCGGTCCAAGACATGACATTGGCTTTGTTCCGGGTTATTATAACCAACAGAATTTGATTTGGGATTATGGCATTTCCCGAAAGTATTGGAATATGCCTGTAATTGCGAGGAACGATGCGACCCAAAAAGCGAAAATCCAAAAGAGCCGGCGTATTTGTAGGTTATTGAGGAGCATTTAAGGTAGGGTTATAAAGCGTTCAGGCTGTGTGGCTTGGGCTACTTGTTGCCCAAGTTTCTTTACAAAAAATAATTACCTTTTCTTGCGATAGCTTTATATATGATTTATCTTGCAGGAAATAAGGAAGCCCAGGCAATAAATAGCCCGGTCCACACGGGAATTCAAGCTTTTTTCGTAAATATTAAATGTTTTCAAAATGCCAAAGAGATATGAAGAACTCAACTACGCCCATTACCTAACATTTTCATGTTACAAGAGGTATAGACTATTTACGAACGAGGACCTTTGCAACCTTTTTGTGAACCACTTGGATAGAGCTCGTGACCGTCGAAAATTTGATCTGTGGGCGTTTGTAATTATGCCTACGCACGTTCATTTACTTATTCGACCATCAGTTGACGATTCAATTAGCAAAATCCTCATTTCCTTAAAGAAATCTTTCAGCTATGAAGCACTTCCTCGAATTAAGGACAACAATCCTGAACATTTTGCGCGATTGAGTATTTCAGAAAGAGGACATAAGGTCAGAAGATTTTGGCAGGTTGGTGGAGGGTATGACAGTAACATATTCACAGCCAATATATTAAAAAGAAAAATCGATTACATGCACATGAATCCTGTCAAAAAAGGTCTTGTTAATGAGCCTGTTGAATGGCAATGGTCAAGTGCAAGATTCTGGATTCAGAACATTTGCGATCCCTTAAGCCTGGATGATATCGAGATATTCTGAAAAAAACACCTGTGTGGCTTGGGCTACTCGTTGCCCAAGTTTCATTACAAATCACATTCACCTCTAACGATATATTCAATGAAAACATTGTCTTATACTAATTGGAAATATTTATGAAAGACGTTAGATTTATGTGGCAAAAAAGGCTATCTGAAGCGTTCTCAGATGAAGAACATATAATTGGAAGATCTGTCCTCACTATGAGAGAGATTGACAAGAATATTGAACTCAGAATCGTTGAAAAATATCAGGGGTACGACCAAACAATACACGCATTTATTGAATATTGGTACCAGACCTTATCTGGTTTCCAAGAATCAGTTCCAGCTGAAGATGATCAACATCTCCTTCTTTATTTATCTGTCCTTGCACCAAGTTTTGGAAGATTTAGGCAGAGCTGGGAAGTTTTTCTTACCGGACATTATTTTGATGCAATATCAATGCTCAGATCGGTGTACCAAACAGTGTTAATAATTGCAGCCGATCAAGATTCGAACTTTGATTTTCTTGGACAAGAGGACAATATCGGTCAAAATGTAGGACAAGCAACAGAGGAAAAAAGATCAAAAATCATACACAAAGGATTTGTATCCCTTGAAAAAGAGGCATCCAGATTAATTGTGGGTAATAAAAGTGATTTGAAACAAGTCACAATCCAAAACCTCGAATATTTCTTGAGGATCATCCATAAAACAGTTCATCCCCTAAATCCACACATATCTTCAAACCTTCGAGTAGCATTTAATCGAAAACTCTCACTCTTCCCAGAACCTGATGATGATCAACTTTCTCAATACCTGAATATTTCCAACTTCATCGGTTGGATGACTCTTAGGGTACTCTCTCTTTTCAATCGACATCAACAACTATTTAATGATGACTGGATGCGAAGAACAAAAGCTCTCGATGAGGCATTCGAGACACTCGTGGAAGGATTTGCAGAACTTGAAAAACCAATAGGTGAGGCTATTATTGAGTTGATTGATAAGAAATTTTCATTTAATAACTCAACCAAAGAAACATGATTCCTATTTTTAAGCATTTATAGACATCATATCTTTATGTGATTGCAGAAGATTATGCAAACCAACAAACCTTTAAAAATCATGGAGTCTTAAATTGGATCCACAACTTTCAGCAAAATTCCAGCAGAAATTTCAAAATTTAAATAGAAAATGGAACCAAGAACACGGGAAGCGAAACATCGAACTTGCTAGTCGTGGTTCTTTACGATCTGGTATTGCGTTGCAAGCAAACCGTGAAGCAATTGCAGAAAATATGCGTGAAATGATTGAAGAACTAATCAATGTTGCAAAACAACATCAGGAACTTCGTCAGATACGATATACGAATAAGGAACTAAAGGCAATTGAAGAATCGATTTCATTATGGTTAGAGGGATATCTTAGCGAAACCCAAAGAGGATTCGAAGCTTCAATGGCAAACCAGGGCATGACTAAACCTGATTATCTTAATATGACAAAAATGCGATTCGCTCTAATTCAGACCGAGTGTATTTCTAGTTTAAAAACATCACTTGGTGACTTAAAATTGTATAAACCACCTGTTTCACCAGAAATTGTTGTCAATATTATAAATAACATCAACATCGATATGGATGTTGTACTTCGCGAGATGATTCAAAAGATTGCTGCTTCAAAATGTGAAAATGAAACAGAGAAAACGAAACTCAAGAAGTTGCTTGAATCTCTTCGTAAGAGTACTATGATCAAAGAGATTGGGAAAACCGTAATTCAAGAATCAATTCGTTTTGCAGCTAAAAGTGCGATGGGAGTATAGAACAGGTTAGAGGATTGTCCGGCTATTACTATCAGGTAATTGAGTCAGGTAAGGAAACCCTGGCAACAAGTAGCCAGGGCCACACATGTAGGCTCTTCAAAAAGCAAAAAGCCCGAGCCATCCAAAATAGCCCGGGCTTTTCAATACCATAATTAAACTCTACTCTTCCCCATCATCCTCAACAACATCTTCTTCCACAGGTTCGACCACCTGAGGTAATTCTACCCTAGGTGCTCCATCCTTGGTAAAAAGATCGGAGAGGTTAAAACCTACCGATTTGAACAGTTCATCCCATTGGGGTAATGCTCCTAACATGCCGGACATGAACTTGGCTGTGGCTGGTTTACCGTCGCCACCTGCTCCACCGAGGTTATCCCAGACGGTGACCTTGTCAATTTTGATGCCTTTAATCGCGTCAACCTGAATCCTTGCGAGTTCGGTCAGCTTTTCAGTGACCATCAACAGTGCAGCAGCGTTTGGATCGGTTCCGGATGCATCGACAATTCGTTTCAGTCCTTCAGCTCGGTTGGACAGTATCTCGTTGATACCACGTGCTTCACCTTCCATCTCGTTGAAGGTTGCGTCACCCATACCTTTTGCTTCACGTCTAAGTTTTTCAGCAGCCGCTTCCGCTTCGATCTCGATGCGTTCTTTGGCAATCTGCGCCGGGACGATAGTATCTGCTTTCATTGATGCTCGATCACGCTCAGCACGGGTTTTCTCAGCAGCCTCTTCAGCGACGTATGATTCTTCTTTCGCCTTGGCAGATTGAACACGCTCGGCTGCTTTTGCACGCTTTTCAGCTTCTGCCTCACGCTCACGACGGTCTGAATTACTGTTTGCAATTGCCACCTTGGCTGAGTTTTCACCTGTAACAGCTTTGGAGTCGGCATCTGCAACCTGGATTCGCTGATCCTGCTCAGCCCTGGCCTTACCGATGTCACCGTCTCTGTTTCTTTCAGCGACGACCTTTTTCGCTTCGTTGATAGCACGTGCCGCGGCTTCTTTACCGAGAGCATCAATATAACCGCTTTCATCGGCGATATCCTTGATGTTCACGTTGATCAGGTTCAACCCGATTTTCGTAAGTTCTGTGCCGACACTGACCCTCACATTCTCGAGGAATTTCTCACGGTCAACATTGATCTCCTCAATTGCCATTGTCGCAACAACAGCACGAAGCTGACCGATAATGATATTCTCTGCTGTATCACTAATTGACTCTTTTTTCAGTCCAAGCAACCTGACTGCAGCGTTCAACATCGTACCTTCCTGTGTTGAAATAGCTACCGTAAAGATCGAAGGCACATGAATCCTAATGTTCTGCTTGGAGAGTGCACTCCGGAGGTTGATATCGATTGTGATAGGTTTTAAATCGAGATATTCATAGCTCTGAATCAGCGGCCAGACGAATGCTGCGCCACCATGTACACACTTCGCACTACGAGCCGTCCCTTCCGTATCCCGCCCGGTTTTACCATAAATTACGAGCAACTTGTCGGATGGACACCTCTTGTAGCGCCGCATTGCTCCGATAAGAACGGCAAAAACAATAAAAACTAATGCTGTGATTGGTATTAATAATTCCATTTCAACTCCTGTTTAACAGGTTGCTTTAACCATAAAGGTCAGCAGTTCTCTCTGCTCATTCAAGATCCCAGGACTGTTCCTGGTTTTATTGATATTTTCATCCAGAATCTGCCGGGATGAAAAACTATAACCTGCAATATGTGTCAAGTGATGACACATGACACCACTCTGAAATTCTACTTAGTACCCGAAAATATTCCCGATCCTAATACGAGTACTAGATTTGGTTCAATAACCTCGATAACCTGAACGGAAGATCCCGACTCAAGCCTCTCTCCGTCTGTCAACGCTTCAATTTCCTGAGTGATCCCCTGTATTACAATCTGAACCACACCATTACCCTTTCGCTTTTCAGGGATAGGAAGATAAACTTTCCCAACCTTTCCGATGGCACTGGTAATTTTCGTATTTCCGGTTTCAGTGAGTTTATTCATCAGATAGAAGATGTAACCGATGATAACAGTTGTCAATAATCCCGCGATAACACCAATTGGCAACGAGAGAAAAATTGGCATTCCCATCTTTGAACATGCCAGACCGGTCCAACCGAACATCATCATAAAGTAGATCAGATTACGGACACTGAAAAAACCGAAATGATCAAGGAATCCTCCCCCTCCATGATCAAAGCTTCCGGAATCGAAATCAGAATCACCTCCCGAGTGATCGGATAAACCTGTCATTTCAAGTATTAACTGGATAACGGTAAGTAGAGTGAAAGGAAACGCGAAACCCACGAAGGTTTTCTCGATCGTTGTGAGGGCAGCCCACCATTCCGACATGATTTCCTCCTCTTAAAAATATACTTTCTGGCTGAGCGGATTGTCTGGCTGTAATTATTGTAACGGTATCGAATGTTTAGTGTGCCCCGGGGTATTTATTACCCGGGTTTCTTTACTTAGGGGAAAAGCGACTTGACAATCAAGTTGTTTTCACTCAGTAAAGATACTTGGGCAACAAGTAGCCCAAGCCACACCTGCAATTTGTATCTCAATAATCTCATCAGACTAAAAGCAAGATAATCATAATCCTGTTCAAGGTCAAGTGCTCTGGGGCAATTGGAGGGACTTCAATTGTCGGACATGCTGAAAACAACGAATTTAGGGCTTCTGAAGCACTGTAAACACGTACAAAACACAACTCTTTAACATCAAATTTTAATGTTTGCAAATTGCGAAGAAATTAATTACGTTACCATTTAACAGTAAAGTGTTTACCGCCCGTCTCTTTTTTGACAATGGACAGAACCATGAAATTAACATACCTCACTTTTTCAATTACGTTGATCATGCTGACTATGCTGGCTGCAACTCCCGCCTTTTCACAGACAGAAGTGCGTGGAGAGGTCAGTGGAGAATGGAATTTAGAAGGCAGCCCATATCTGGTTGTCGGTGAAATTGCAGTACCTAATAACCAAACATTAACCATTCATCCCGGTGTCGAAGTACTGACAGATCATCGAATTCCATTTCTTGTATATGGTACACTAAGCGCGGAAGGCACCGTAGAGGATTCTATTTACTTCGGCCCCACCGGTATTGATGCAGGATGGGGTGGGATACGCTTTTTAGATGCTGACGAAGGTTCACGACTTAGTTATTGCATTGTCGAACATGGCAGACGGGATCAGGGTGAGGGACACGGCGCAGAAATTTCAGCCGGTGGAAACATCTTCATCCGGGGCGGTAAAGTCATCATCGAACATTCGAGGATTTCTTTTGGGCAGGCCAGAGGATTTGGTGGTGGTATCGCAATCTGGGAAGCTGACCCGGTTATTGCAAATTGCCTGATTAATGAAAACACTGGTATTCAAAACGGTGGCGGGATAGAGGTCGTTAATGGCTCATCACCGACAATTGTCGAATGTCTGTTTATAGAAAATCGAACAGATTGGTCCGGTGGCGGAATATGCATCGAACAAAACTCCGACCCGCGAATCGAAAGGTGTGATTTTGTGATGAATACTGCCGGTGGTGGAGGTGGGGGATTTGCCCTGTACTTCGCGTCGAGCCCATTTGTTTCTCATTGTAATTTTACCGAAAATCGAGCCGGAATGGGTGGCGGGGCATATCTTCGAAATGAAGGCAGTCGACCCCAATTTGAGTGGTGTGATTTTTATCGCAACACTGCTTTAGGCGGTGAGGGGAATCATGGCGGCGGAATCTTGCTTCGTGATGAGGTCGAAGCCAATATTTATTACTGTCGATTTATCGAAAACGAAGCCCGGGTTGGTGGCGGAATTGCTGCGTGGGACATACCGTTGTCTCATATACACCATAACCTGTTCTATGAAAATACTGCAATAGCGGGTGGTGGGATATCCTTGTGGGGAAACTTCCATGACCAATGGCTGGAGGTTAATAACTGTACGTTCATTAACAATCACGGTGAACAAGAAGGTGCCAATGTTGCATTTTCGGGTGAGGGTAACCGACTTCACATCACAAGCTCGATTATATGGGGTCCAGACCCTCATTTCTGGCACCCCGAGCATGTCCGTGTTGATTTTAGTCATATTAGGTTCGGTTGGGAGGGAGAAGAAAATTCTGAAGAAGATCCTGGGTTTTTCGGGATGGATTCAAGCTGGTTTTTGCTTTCCGGTGATTCACCATGCGTTGACAGCGGAAATCCCGAACTCCCGCAGGATCAGGACAATTCCAACAACGATAGAGGCTGGATGCACTTCCCGCATGATGCACTTACAGGGTTTGCTGTTGATACGCTGAGAGCATCTGTTGAACCAGGAGAACGCGTTGATGTCTCTTTTGATTTCCGAAATGAAACTACCGTTCCATTCTATGCAACTCCGGTTGAGAGTTGGCGTGAGGGTGTTCGCGTAGAAGTTGTGGATGTCAGTGCTATAACAAATGACCGTGAAATAGAAGGAGTGGCATGGACATCGGATGGCTATTTCATCTCAGGAGGAAATAACGGCGAAGATCCGAATCAGATTTACCACCTTAACGATAACTATGAACTAATTGATCAATTCGATCAACCCGGCGGTTCTGATGGTGCAGGATTTCTCGATCTTGGATCGGGTGAAGATCGCTTAATATATGGGGGTGACGAAGAAAAGATTGTCGAGTTTTCAGCTCAAGGCGCATTGGGGGAACAATATTTTGATCCGTCCGGTTTTGATATTTACAGAGCAATTGCTGTCGACCTGACTTTCAGTGAAGGTATGGTTGACGTTTACTTCGGTGGTGATGAAGGCATTGTCATCCGTGGTGACGACGAAATGTGGGAAACTGATCGATACAATGTCGGATTCCCGATTAAGGCATTAGGTATGAAAGGCAACATCCGAGCTCTATATATTCTGTCACAACCTAATCCCTCGACTCATTTGTTATCGCTTTTAACCATCGACAATGGTAAGGTTACACCCCTGTTCAAGCTAACACCCCCCGGTGAAGGATATAGCCTTGGCGGGTTGGAAGTAACCCAAAGGATGGAGAATGGTTCAGGCACATTAATAGGAATCTGGAAGGGTGAAGGAGAGAGACCTGACAGACTTTTTAAGTATAACATCTATGCGACATGGTTGATTCCAAACCCGGAGCTGGAATTACTTATGCCACTTGATGAAACCGAATGGAACGTCACTTTCGCTGCTGACCAGGTACCGGAGGGTATTTACGACGCGGATTTCTATCTTGCTGTGAATGGCTGGGGAGCAGACGGAGAAATCCATGCGAGGATGTATTCTCCGCCTAACTCAGCTCCCGCAATGCCAGTCCCCTCGATTCCAGAGAGTATTTCTCTGTCACCAGTATTCCCAAATCCGTTTAACTCTATAGCAAAGTTTACCTATACTTTGCAGAATTCAGGACAAGTAGCGTTAAGCCTGATCGATATGAAGGGCAGAACGGCAAATCGAATATCCGATGATTGGAAACCAGCCGGCACTCACTCCGGTATCCTTGATGCAAATGTGCTGCCTGCCGGGATGTACTATTTGCAGCTTTCGAGTACTGCTGGAATTAAAATTACTCCCGTGACAATTTTGAAATAGCACATTTTACGGATTTGTTGACAGAACGGTGTTGTAGGGGTTGAATATATTCAATCCAAGAAGGGTGAAAGGGCTGAAATTATTCAGCCCCTACATCGTACAGCACGACGCTCGTACCCTACTGGTACTAGAGATTCTGTATCCAATAGGTGGTGTCAGGCCTTATCAGATTACACTTATATCGTTATTTATACATCAGTTCAGGACAACTAATGGCACCTACAATTTGTTTTCTCAGCAGGCACTAATTTGGAGAAATAGTGAGCAAAACATTAAGAATTTCAGAAATGACGATTCTATTGATCATTATATTCATTAACAACAGTTTCTGCCAGATTGAAACTCAATGGATCAATCATTATGATTTTGCCAACAGAGGAGAAAATGGGAGCTTTGAGGATATTTTCGCCACCACGGATGGTGGATATGCTCTTTGTGGTTTTTCAATAAATGAGGGGCGAAACGATCTCTGGGCAGCAAAAATCACTGCTGATGGAGAACTCGAATGGTCTCGTATTTACGGTGGACAGGATCATGATCGAGCACTTAGCCTGATCCAGGATGATGAAGGTGGTTATGTCATCGTCGGGTATGTAACTCAGGAGAATGGAAATGCTGAGATTGCAGTTCTCAGGACCGATGCTCAGGGAGATACTCTTTGGATGAGGTATTATGGAGATGGAAGTGCATCCGCAGTGATCGAGCTCAAGAGCGGTGAATTTATGGTCTGCGGCATTCACGAATCAGATGGTTTTCTGCTTCAAGTCGACGCTAACGGTGAACTACTATGGATGGAAATCTATGGCGGGGATAATAGGGAGGGTCTCACAGCAATGCGTGAGACCGAGGGCGGAATTGTTGCATCCGGTTATGAGTGGGTTGATGGGACTTCAAGTCATTACATTATCAAAACTGATTTTGAAGGTGAATTACTCTGGGAACATTACTATGACATTGGTCAGGCTGGAAACATAATGGCATCCGGGATGACATCCTGTAGAGTGGGTGGATTCGTTCTTACGGGCAAAATATGGAACAATGGGGAGCAAGGCATTCCTTTTCTGCTAAGAATTGATGCCGATGGTAACCAACTTTGGTCACATTATTATCTGATTGATCCTGGTGAGCAAGTTAATACCGGTTGTGGTGCATATAACGTAATTGAGATGCAGGATGGGGGTCTAATACTGGCGTGCTCTGGTGCAAGCATTTGGGAGGCTCTTCTGATTCGCACTGACGGTCAAGGTAATGTGGTCTGGCGATTTTCTGAGAATTTTGGTGAGAACCAGAGGTTTTGCCGATTCAGGTCGCTTGTGGTGAATGCCAACGGTGAAATCACAGCTGCTGGGGAAGCGAATTATGCCGATACCGGATATGATGGTCTGGTTGTCAAATTCCTTGAGGAAGACCTGCAAAGGCTGATTGTCTCCTATTCACCAGAAGATTTATCTCTTGAGGTGCTTCCTGGAGAAAGGATTGATTTTATTGTTCAAGCCGAACCTCTTGTTGAGGATACAATTACTTACTTCTGGATGTTAGATAATGATACCGTTGGAGTTGATACTTCATTCACATTTCAATTCGACGAATCTGATGACCACCAATTGACATGCGTTGTCTCGAACGGAGGATTTATTGATTCTGTGGCATGGTCAATTGGAGTTGATGAGTTTAAAATCAGTGATTTTTTACCAGATGATTTGAACCTTCGCATTCAACGAGGTTCGACTGTACAGTTCTCTCTGGCGGTCGAATCACTTGAGAACATCAATCCCGAATTTCTCTGGACTCTAACTGACAGATCCGGCAATCAGTCTGAAATTGGCACTATGAATTCGGTGGATGTTGAGTTTTTGCAGACTGGCAACCATTCTCTTGAAGGTCGAGTACTACATGGAGAGGACGTTAAATCCATCGTCTGGACAATAGAATCCCATTCTGTTGTGTGGTGGTGGTGGCCACATGATCTTGAACTTTCAGTTCGACAGGACACAGCAATTGCATTCGAAGTTTATCCGTTCAATGAAGAATCCGATTCTATTGATTACTCCTGGTATCTCAATGATGAGGTAATAGATAGTGATACTTCAGTTGTTGGCATTCCATTCCCTCATGTAGGCGCGAATGAGATCTCAGTCTACGTGCGGGAAGGTGCAGAAACTGACACTATTCGCTGGACAGTTGAAGTCGTTGAAATACAATCAGCAGATTACACGGATTACGCAGATTTCCCCTCCTCTCCGGTATTGTATCCGGCTGCGCCGAATCCCTTTAATTCTTCTGTGAACTTGTCGATGTATTTGCCCAAAACAAACCATGTTTTGCTCTCGATATTAGACATTAATGGACGTGAGGTTAAGCGGTTGATTGATGGGAGTGTTGAGGCGGGGAGTCAGGCGTTTATGTGGAATGCGAACGATTTTCCAGCTGGGGTTTATGTTGTTAGGATGAATGCTGGGGATGTGTCAGAAATTATGAAAGTGGTTTTGGTTCGGTAGAGCATTACGTAGGGAGGACGGGCACGTGGCAATGTATCGCTATAGAAAGTTTAACATCGAATGCAACATTCTGTCCACAAAAGCCCCTCCGAGACGCCCTTGTGGGTGTGTAAATCATTTAATATCAAATTGAATGACCACTAAAATCGTAACACCAGAAAGCGTTAAATCAACTTTAACAGAGTAAAACAATTCGTGATCGGCATCACGGATTCTTTTTATTTAATAACATGATTTTGTTAAAATAAGGCTTTGTAAACCTTGCTTAATGAGCATCTTAAACATACATTGCAAGTTGTGGCAAGGTAGACTTCCATTTTATATAAACCTTGAGGGAAAAATGATCAAGCGAAGATTTCTTTTGATTTCCGCAGTGACATTTGTTTTTACGATTTGCAGTTCGCTCTACGCAGACATTATAAATGTCCCGGGAGATTTCGGGTCAATTCAAGCTGCCATCGACGATGGTGGAACCGATAACGGTGATACTATTCTGGTTGCTGATGGTACATATACTGAAAATATTAACTTTGACGGCATGAATGTTGTATTAATTGGAGATCCCGACAATCCCGGAGATGTCATTATCGACGGAGATGCTCTGGACGCAGTTATAACAATGGACTCTGGTGAAGATTCCGGTGCCGAAGTTAACGGATTTACAATCACCAATGGTCGCCGAGACGCGATTATGGGAAATCCGCAAAAGGGAGGTGGAATCCGGTTGATAAATGCATCCGCTCCTACTCTGAGAAATTTAATTATTACTGATAACCATTGTGTTGGTGGTCAGGCCGGTGGTGGCGGAATTGATATGGATACAAACTGCGATGCCATTCTTGAGGATATCGTAATATCAAATAACACCTCGACATATATCGGTGGAGGTGTGGGTATGTATCAAAGCGATCCCACTTTTACTCGTGTTCAGATTATTAACAATACCTCAGATGGCGGAGGTGGCGGGATGTACATTTGGGACGCAGCTGGTAGTTTCCGTTGGTGTGTTATTGCAGACAATGAGACAGGGGGTGGAGCTCCTGGTGGTGGTGGTGTTCTGGTTCATGACAGCAATCCATCATTTACTCAATGTACAATTGCCAATAATACCGCACCCGCAAACACTGGAGGCGGTTTTGGAGCTGAAACTGGTGGTAACGTAAATCTAAACACCTGCATCCTCTGGGGTAATTCTGATCATGAGATTTATACAAGTGTCGCGGATTTCACCACAAATTACCTTTTAGTTGACCCGTTGGACGATGAAACTTTCGAAACAGGTGGTGGGAATATAAGTGTGATGAATTGGGTAAATGGAACCCCCGATTTTGTAGATGGCGGCAGTGGCGATTACCACCTGGAATTTGGAAGCGATGCAATTAATACCGGGCATCCGGTGTTGGATAATGATCCTGATGATACAAGAGCTGATATTGGTGCTTTTTACTGGAGTCACATACACCCGGTTGAGGTTGAGGTTATTTATCCCAATGGAGGCGAGCCCTTAATCAGTGGTGAGGATTATACAATTACCTGGACAGCTGCTTCGGATTATTTCGATATAGAAGAATCAGATGTCTATTATACAACTGACAATGGCGGAACGTGGGATTGGATAGGATCGACTGTTGATGATGTCTTTGAGATTGAATGGACAGCTCCCGATTTGTTCTCTCTTTACTGTTACATAAAAGTTGAATGTACCGACGAATGGGATAACGAGGGTGAAGATCTCTCCGACACGCGTTTCTATGTTGGCCCGGATTTTGTCGAAAATGAATATATACCTGGTCATTATTTGCTATGCACGCCAATTACCCCGGATGACAATTCACTTGAAGCATCTTTTGGGGATGATTTTAATGACAACTGGATTATGTGGGGATTCACAATGGCAGGAAATTATTTCAGGACTGAAGAAGTTGAAATCGGTCATGGGTATTTCTTGTTCCATAATCCTGATACAGTAAATCTTGATATTGATGGTATGTATCACTACCAGAACTGGGAATTTGAAACGGAGTTTACATGGAATTTATTGGCGAACCCTTTCCCTGGCGATCTTGATCTCGATGATCTGGTGATTCACCATGATGGAAATGAATATACATTAGCTCAAGCAGCCGCAAACGAATTAGCAATTCCTGCCCTTTACAATCTCGGTGCGCCAGATGAGGGATATCTTGTTGCAAATGAGCTTTCTATGTGGAAAGGCTTTTGGTTGTGTTTGTTAGATTCAAATATCACGGTTTCAATCTATCCCAGCGCACCAAATCCCGGTCCTGCACCTCCGATTGACGATGCTGATCAAGGTTACCCGGAAGATTGGAGATTAAATTTCACCGCAAGTACTCAAACCAATATCGACAGGTTAACAACAATAGGTGCAAGTGCGAATGCCACAGATGGTTATGACATGGCTTTAGATTTGCCAGAACCTCCCGGAAATCCTCAAGGTCAGGCTGTGAAAGCATATTTTGAACATCCCGGATGGAGTGAAATTGTTGGAACGGCATTCAGCTGCGATGTACGTGCTCCGTTGGGCGATGAAATTGGTGAATGGGAATTGGTCATCGAAACCGCGGAACCTCAAGATGTGACTGTAACATGGGAAGAGATCATGTTTACGTATGTTGAGGGATATAATTATCGCATGATTGATGAGAACACAGGCAGGATTGTAAATCTTCTGACGAGTGATAGCCATAGAGTGAGTGTTGGAAATGAGCCCTACAGATTGATCGTTCAGGTCAGTACTCAACATCTTAAAGCTGAGCCCATAGGTCAGACTATTCCACAAGCATTTGAGATAATAAGCGTTAGTCCTAATCCCTTTAATAATATTTTACAGATAAAGTACAGTTTATTGGGATCGAGTGCTGCCTCACTGAAAGTACTTGACATGCAAGGACGCAAAATCGCAGACCTCTCAACTGGCGAAACTGCCGCTGGTGAATACACTACGAGCTGGAACGCTACTAACATCACATCCGGTGTCTACATTGTTCAGTTGGACAATGGTGGGTATGTCAGTTCTCGCAAGGTTATTTTGATGAAGTAAGATTTGAGTTAATGGAGTAACAAAACCATGCTCAGCATCACGAAGCATGGTTTTGTTACTTCACTGTATTTAGAGAAGGGATACGTAGCAACGGACCCCAAAAAAAAGAAACCCGGGCAAATGACTTGCCCGGGTTTCTTTTTTATTCTCAAGCTGGGACGCTTGAGCTACTTTATTAGATTGCCTATCCTATCCCAGCGAATTTTCTTATGGAGTTTGTTGAAAGGCATGAATTTATCCCAAGAGAAGTAAATCACTAATGCCTTTCCTATTACTTTTTCTCGTGGTAAAAATCCCCAATAGCGGCTGTCCTGAGAATTGTCCCGGTTATCCCCCATAACGAACAATTGCCCCTCTGGAACTGTAACCGGACCGTAGTTGTCCTTATTGCGCCTCGTCAAATTAGTGGGATAAATCTGTGGATCTATGCTGCCTGCTGGCATTGTAAGCGAGCTGATAAATTTTGAATGGGGTGGATTATCAAATGGTGCGCCATCAATATAAACCTGTTTATCGCGAATTTCGACGGTTTGCCCTTCCACCGCAATCAATCGTTTGATATAAGAAAGATTTGGATCTCGTGGGTACCTGAATACAATTACATCACCGGGCTCAGGTTCTTTGATTGACGGCATACGGAAAAACGGCACGAAAAAGCCCATTCTAGTAAACGGGACGCCTATCCAGTCAGGTGATCTGACGCCATAAACGAACTTATTAACGAGCAGGAAATCCCCTACCAACATCGTGTCTTCCATGCTGCTCGTGGGAATTCTGAATGCTTCAACCACCGCCAGTCGAATAAAGAAAACGACAACAACAATGGATACAACGAGCTCAACCCACTCTCGAACAGGATTATGCTTCAGCATCTCCCTGTGTTGGGTGCGCCAATCTACATATTTCATCCAGAGTGATCTGGAGTCTCCATTTTCGGAATTCGTCTTTATCTCATTTCCGGCCGGATGATCCGATTTTTCTTGATTTCCCACTTTTTTTCCTATTTAAATATCTGCCGTTGCAATCACTTTGTATATATTACGATTTACACAAAGTAAAGTTCCATAAAATTGTTATTTAAATTTCATAGACAGTTTATCGCAGGGGCTCTTTGATCGCCTCGACAAACACCCAGACCTGCTTATTTTTTTTATCTAAAGCACGACCAACAGTCTTGTAACCTGCAATTGCGACATCTGTTTTATTGACTGTCACATCGACCATTTGATTGTCCATTTTTTGCCGAAAATGGTGGACTTCGCTGGCGATTGAATATGCTGCGTCAATCCGAGCAGCTCTTTCAGCTTCCTGCCAACTCAGATTTTGATAATATGATGTCCTGCATGTCCCTGAACCACACGCCTGAAGATCGTTCTCTTCGAGGCATTTCCGTGCTTTTTCAACAGTTGGTGATGGAGTGATTTTGTTGTCAACATCTACCATACCTGTACCGACAAGAACAACAATGTATTTTCCACAGCGAACCGAATCAATGTGAATTACGGCTTGAGTAAAGTTATCCAACCCTGTTTCGTTTGTATGAAACTCAGCAACTTCTCCAAGCGAGAATGAACCGACAGGTCCGGATCCCTGTGCTCGCTCACCCGTAACTCTGCATCCGCGATCTACATAGAGGCGTTTTGCCGCATCAGCAAATGCCTCTTCATAGCTGGCTTCCATATTCCTGACATAACTCTGAGCGAAACCGATGGCTAAGTGAATTCCACCCACATCTGGTGTCTCCCAAAACCAACGGGGCATTAATTGGTCATCTCCCCCCACTGCCAGGTTAACCAATGTCAAAGTTATTGTGATAATTACGATAAGGCGACAAACTGAAAGCGATCTTCGACGAATTTTCAAAATCTAATCCTGCATTAACAACTTTACCCATAAATAAGTAGAAGGGGAAATACACAGAGTAATTCCCCTTCAAAATGTCATTCGTTTTGCAAAATACATGGCGGACAAACGCAGTTAGTTTTGGCAATATTATCTGCATTCCCGGCATCCTGCTCTCGCTGGATGGTCAAACAGGAATGTTCAACCTACTGTTAAACAATTTGGTTTTATCCATCATCTCAACGGAGTTGGGATTAGTTATTCTGCTTGAATTCCTCGAACTTCTCTACTTCTTTTTCCATTTCCTCGAATGCCTGACTTGAGCGGAATCGGGTATAGAGCTCCTCTTTTTTCTTGAGGTTGTTCATTAATGCTTCAGCACTTTCACCAATCGGGTATTTGAACAGGACAAAAACCTGTTTCATCCGACCATCTTGACGGACATCGATTTCCACCTGCTTTATGCCCCTGAGAGTTGTGGCGACAACTTCTTTGGTGGCAGAAGAGAATTGATCAAGCATTTGAGATGCGTCGTCAGCACCCATAATCTCTTCCTGGAATCGCTTTGTAAGATTGTTCAATCTCACTTCTTGCTGTTTGGCAATTGCTGTGCGCGCTGCTGTGTTCGCTTTTTCTTTAGCCATGCCAATATCTGAAGATCTGCCCTCACCCGTTCCCCATAGATGATCCGGGTCATCCGGCGGTGTCAGATACCAATCGGGAAGATTCATGGAATTGTTCTGTTCCTGCACGGGAGGCGCAGAACCACCACATCCCCACATAGTCATGCTTACAAACAACATTACGACTGCTAAGCAAATTAATCTTTTCATTGTAACTCCTCTTACTTTGAGTGTTGTAAGAACCTTAAAACTTCATTGTGATCTTCACCTGTTGAATGACTCTTATTCAGGTGAGATTACGTATTTATTTCAAACTAAAAACTTGTACAGGTTTCACTGCTTCCCGTATAATTAATATATGTATTTATCTATGACAAACCATCATATGCAGGTTACTGGCGAAAAAATTTTGGTTTCGGTACATCAACAATGCCCTTGAATTTAATCCTCAAAACTACAGCCCTGGATTGTCAGTTACAGCCTGCTTGATCACTCCGCCAAATGTGATTGCGATTCTCTTATCTTTTTAATTAGATCTTTAGCTGTTTTTAAATCGTTTCCGGTTGTAACCTTCGATAAATGTCTCATAGCTTCACGGTATTTACCTTTATCATAGTATGCTTTGCCTTTTTTATATTCTTCCTTTGAGGTTTTTGCATTTACCTGATCGAGCTTTTCGCCAGCATCAGCCAGCAATTTTGCCATTTGCTTCTTGCCAATTTTCAACTTCTTATAAGATTTTCTAATCGCTTTCTTCTCTGATCTCTTGTCCAGTCCATTCGCTGAGACAGAAATGCTGCCTACTGACTCATTCGAAGCCTTTACCTTCAGGAATAGGTCAAGTTCGGTTTTTGCCTGATACATCTTCCCGTCAAATCCGTCAATCTCGTTCGCTTCAATCGGTACCATTTTGCCTGTAAGCAAAAATGGAGCATCTTCATTGATATAATGCCCAAGCTTGGTAACCGATTTGGCTATCGTGCTCTCAGCTTCCTCTATTCTCTCACCTTTCTCATCTGTAATATTAATGGTGAAAGAAAGAGGCGTGGACTCAGATATGTCGAATTTGAATGCTACTTCGAGATCACTTAGATCTCTCTTGAAAACAGGAGGTATTTTGCGAGGGTCAAGTGAAATTGATGCTTTGCCCTTTTTATCCCCGAGAGCCTCAACCCAAAACTCGGTTGATCCGTTTTTATCGGTGTACAACCGTTCACCTGTCTTTCGGTCTTCATCTTTAAGTCGTAACCGGACATCTGGCATTACGATTTCATTTTTACCGTAACACACCCTGACAACTAACGGTTCTGCCAGAAGAGATCCATTTTTCCCGAGTTGCTTATCTCCAGATATCTTCTCGAGCTTGATTTTTCCGAGCACCTTTCTAACTTCTGAAAGAATTGCAGGTCCTGAAATGGCTTCGACGCCGTATGGGACAGGGGAGAAAGCATTGTACAGAGATGCTCTGGCAATAAGACCGGCGACAAGTTCGTCTGTTGTCATCAGCAATTCCAGTGCATCAAAGACTTTACCATCACCGAGCATCTCTTTACTGTCGTCCCTGATCTTTTGAATTACTGACCGCTTCTGATCGAGTTCGCCTCTCAAGTCGCGGAGGAAATCATCCTTGGAAATGGCGAGCATCACATAGTGATCTCCGCCGTTCTCTGCCTTATCAACGACCTGCGCACCTCGAATAGAAACACTTGTGAATGACTTTGTCGCTGATCTAAATGTTTCGACAATATGCTCTCTGTCATCGACAATGTATGATTCAATGAAGGTCTGAGATTCAGCTTCGATCTTGATTTCAATCTGACCCGCGATATCCGCTCCGGCCTTTTCCTGTGCAGCATCATACGACGATCCTGTGCCGACACCGATAATGTGTGTCATTGGGTCGGCCCAATCATGTTCATTTGTAGTGAACCAAACAGGTGGTCCAGCTACAACGCAGCCAACAAGAAGAAAAAAAATGACCGCTATCAAACTTTTGTATGCCATAAACAACTCCGGATGTGGAGGTGAAGATTTAATAATTCTTGCTAACAAATTTATCAGATATGTTCAGCATCTCGATCGAAGGGACAAGTTCTTGCTCATCCCACCTTGTTTGTTATCACATCGAAAGGGAGCAGGCTACTCCATCTCTACTTTGAACATTAAAAGTTTCCCGGTTCGGTTTACTTCTCGCAGCACACCGTCAGAATACTCTTGTTCAAACACTTTTCGGAACTTACGTGCGAGCTTTGAAGGTTTCGCATATTTCTCATTGTCAACCCAGATCAAATAATCGAGCGTCTGATCAGTCGCGACAACTTCTTTATATCTCTCATTCTTCGTGATCTGGTCAAGTATCTCAGCAAAAACATCCTGAATATCTGTAACTTCATCCTTATCAAAATCAGTTGAAATACTTACGATCACTTTATACTGAAGACCATTCCTGATGTCCTCTTTCCAGTATGCAGTAACGAGGCTCAACACCTTATCGATTCCATCTGCAACAGCGTTCTCAATCAACACCAATTCAGGATCGGTCGTCGATGGTGAATATCCGGTGGCTGAGCCGAGCAAACGGGAGGTTGTTGTCTCGTAGGCATTGACATTTACAATGGCCTTTTTGGTTCCAAATTTATCATCCGCGACATTGGTCTTAAACGTGATGTATATATCACTGCCAATCGACAAGGCTAACTGATATGAGTAGTCTTCCTCAACATCACCCAAAGATTGTTGGGCAGCCGAAATGTCAGCTATCGTTGACATCTGCTCCGGAAGAACGACATCATATTTCTTTGTAGCAAGATATTCCTTAATTACCGTTGCACTGTGCTGAAGCTTCGGGTCAGATTGAAGAACATCAATGGGATTCTTTCCTTTCTTGACCTCAGGCAGAACCATTATGTTTGGCAATCCCATTTCATCGACAAGTCCAGCTTTCATGACGCCTCTGGCAACAAGGACTTCCTGAATTGCTTCCCGGTTTACTTTAAAGGCTTTTTCAATCAATAGCTCATATTTCTTTTTCTTTTTAATTTCACGCTTGGTGCGTTTGAGAAGTTCCGTACCTTCCCAGGTAATAAATTTACGGAGATTTTCCAGTTCAAAAAAGGGTTCTTGAATTTCACTAAAGGCGAGTTTTTCTTCTGCTTGAGTCAAAAGTGGAGTTGTTCCCCCGAGGATAACGAAGTATACTGCTGTTCTGCGAGCATCATCTTCCGCACTTTTCAGCAGATAATTCTCCCGGTCTCTTGATTTGGAGTCCCCTTTTTCCCAGATCCCAGTTCCGCCAGCGTAGACCATTAATTCCATCGGGTTAGCGGACTCAATAAGTGTGCCTTGCTTGGAACGAGGCTTGTTACTGCCGTCTATTTCAAATGCCATGCCTGATATCAGACAGACTATCAACGCAGAAATTATCCACCGAGTCATTATATTTCCTCCTGTAGAAATTTACAAATTTCAGAAATATCTCAAAAATCTAATAGTCACCTCGTCCAGAGTCAACATGAACAGAGTAGCTATTTTTTATTATACTCACCAAATGGTAAGAAGTTCATCACATCACTCCCGTGCTTCCCAATAGCGTTGAACGCCTTTAATCGCACGAAACAATCCGAAAATGCCTGCAACATTCATAATGAAAAAATGATACACCGATGTTGCTATAAAAAACCTCTTACCGAGCATATCCGAAATTCCACCCACCAGAGCGATCAGCAGTACAGAGCCAATTACCTTTACTGAGACCTGATAAAACTGACAATAATCACTCAAGACAAGGCTGGAAATGGCTGCAAATAGAAATAGAAAAGGACTAATCCACCGCAACACTTTATAGCAAATCACGAGAACGAAATCAAGCATACCCGCTTTCCAACCAAGACGTAAAACTCGAGGAATACTTAAGAAATTATATGCAGCCATCCTGATCCTGCGATGATATTCTTCATTTATCGTTGCGAGAGTTTCCTCTGTCGCAATTGCATCGGGGACCATGACAACTTTATAGCCTTGCGCCCTAACTTCCAGTGGAATAACGAGATCGTCATGAACAGGAATTTTTCCTAAAGGGCGAAATAATGATTTCCTGATCGAATAGAAACCTCCGAATGCACCAATAACCCTACCCAGCTTACTCAATCCAACTTTTATTGATGTCTCGTATCCGACAAATTGACCCTCACCTTCGACATTTTTTCCAGTTGAAGGTGGAATACGTTTTAACACTCCGCATGCAGATCCAATCCGAGAGTCAGCATATGGTTGAATTAGCTTTCTAATAGCATTTTTCTTGAATTCCACATTTGCATCAGTAATAATCACAATTTCATGTTTTGCCTGGGGAATCAAGGAATCCAAAATGCCGAACTTGCCGCTTCTTTCGGGCATGTCAATAAGTTCAACACCTCGTTCTGCATATGATTGCACAATTTCTGAAGTTCGATCTGATGATTGATCAGAAGCAACCAAAATTTGAAGACGATTTTTGGGATAGTCGCTTTCGAGAAGGTTTTCAATCCTTGCACCGATATACTTCTCTTCATTGTAGGCCGGAACCAGAACTGTGATTGAAGGTAGTTTGTTTTCTTCAAAAACAGGTTTAGTGGTTTTTGGACCGGAAAACCATGGTGCAAAAATTCTCAGGTATATGAAAGGAATACCAATATATGTGATGAATACACCAAAAAACGCAATCCAGAATGCGATTGATGCGACTATCTGAATGTTGTTCATGGCAAAGTATTAACAATCTCGTCGGCTAATTGACCCCAGTGATCGGCACCATGAGTTGATTTGACTCGCTCAAGTAGTCTTTTCGCATCGGGGGTTTTGTCTTGATCGACCATTAATCGGGCTGCTTCAATCTGCGCATTCGCTATCCAGTCAATATAGGCTTCAAACAGATATTGCACTTTCAGATAACCATCAATCGCTTCCTGTGTTCTGCCAGAGCGAGATAAAATCCGACCCGTTTCAAACTGAGCCTCGGCTCCAACTTCATCTGAGCGCTCAACAGAAATGTGAGTTACGCGTTCCAAAGCCTCTTCATTGCGGCCGAGATCCGATAAAGCTCGTGCAGTTTCAACTACAGCTCTCGCAGAAATTGGGTCCAATGATTTTTTGTCGATTAGAAGCTTCAGCAGTTCTACCGTCTGCTCTGGTTTCCCAATTTTTCGCAGAATGGTTCCCTCAAGAAGTCTAGCCTCACGAGCGATCCCAGCTATTGGGTGATCTGTTCGAATTCTCACAAATAAGGGTAATGCAGCTGTTGTGTCCTTGAGTCCCATCTGAATCTGCCCTGAGAAAAATAATGCCTGCGGGGTCAGCGGGTGATTTGAAAATCGGTTGATCAAATCTGTCCAGGTGAGGAGAGCTTTTGTTGAATCTGCGGCACCGAGATGGGCTCTACCCTTCCACAGAAATGCAGCCGGAGTCAGCTCACTATCAGGGTATCGCTGAATCAACCTGTCATATGCACCAGCCGCATGCAGGTAGTCTCCATTATTATACAGAAGATCACCAATACGCATAGCAAGATCATCCACTAATGGACTCTCAGGGTTGTTCTCAGCAAACTGATCGGCAACCTGCATAGCCCGATCCATATCTCCAAGCTGAACAGCACACCACTGCAATCCACTGATCGCATCTCCAACAATCGGCGAGTTTGGGAAATCGTTTATTACTTTCTCATACCCATCTGCGGCTTCATTAAATCGCTTCATATTATAAAGTGCATCTGCATAACCATAAGCTGCTTGAGGTAAATATGGAGAAAATGTCTGAGTATAGGTTGAAATGAAAAACTCGTAATTATCAGCAGCTTCCTGGAAACGTTCCGCTCTGAAAAGGGCCCACCCTATCATATACATCGCGTCATCCCCAAGCTCTGACTCGGGATAAGCTTCAGAATGGAAAGTAAAAGCACCTGCAGCTTCGCTGAATCGGCCAAGCTTAAGAAGAGTTACTGCCCATTGATAGTGCGCCCGACGTTGCTCTTCTCCTTCCGGATATCTTGTATAAAATCTCCTGTATGCCTCTTCAGCTCGTTTGTAATCCTTTGCACTGAAACGACTGTCGGCAATTCTTAGCTCAGCATCAAGTGCATATTTACTGGATGGATATTTTTTAATAAATTCGGAAAAAACGTCTGCAGCTGACCCAAAATCACCATTTTTATACAGAGCCCATCCTCGACCATATTGGGCTTCTTCAACCATTGCACTTTCCGGGAAACGTTGAGCCAGCGCGCGATAAGCAGACTCAGCACCACGCGGATCACCGGCGTTATACCGTGTTTCACCCAACCAGAACAGTGCGTCCTGAATACGGTCTGAATTGGGATATTTCTCAATCAGGTCTTCGTAGTATTTTGCAGCCTGTTTAAATTCCCCGGTACGGTGAGATAAATACCCGACTGAAAACAACATCTCTTCTTCATCTTCGGGTAATGGGTCTAAACCTAATCCAATTTTGCAGACTTCGAGAGCCTGGATATCTTCTCCTTCGGACTGTAGTGCTGCTCCCAGAAGCCTATAAACTCTGGCTCGGGATGGTTTATCCATCGGGGCCTGTACTGCAACTTCGAGTGTCTTTGCTGAGCCTTTATAATCCCCCAACCGATAAAGTTCCCTCCCAACTTCAGTTAATGACATACCCGCTTCGGGTGACAGTGGCCACTCGTTAGCAACTCGACGCCATAAATTAAGGGCTCCCTCATCATTCCCAGCTTTCGACATCGTTGATGCAGCCTCATACATTGCCTGAGGTGCGAGATCATTTTTAGGGAATTGGTCTGCAACCAGAGAGAACCACCTGCCAGCCTCGGAAAATAGTTCTTCTTTGGATGCAATCCAACCCAGAGCAAACATTGCCTGAGGTGCAGGATCCGATGTAGAATCGGCTGCAATGACCTTTAAATAATACACTCTGGCTTCGGCGCCATTATTATTCTCGAAATTGATCTCACCAAGGAGGAAATTCGCATGGCGTTTTATTTCATCCCCAACCCGACTGCTGACAACCTTTTCAAGCAATTCTCCAGCACCTGGTGAATCTCCTGTTTTATGGCGGAGAAATCCTGCACGATACAGAGCCGATGGTGTGGATTCTGCATCGGGGTATCGTGTCCAGACAACATAATAAGCAGCAAGGGCTGATTCCGAATCACCACGTTGCTCATGGATAAAACCCGTTGAATATGCCGCCCACGGGGTGTAATGATGTTCGGGATATCTTTCAACAAGATTGCGGTAATGTTTTAAGGCTGAGGATGTATCACTCTCTAATAGAGCGGATTCTCCCATCCAATATACTGCATCTGGTACCAATGGGCTATTTGGGTATTTGGAGTGAAGCGTTGAAAGAGTGTTCAGAGCATCATGAGAATTCCCTGATTCAAATGAAGCTTGACCTAACCTTAACATTGCTTCATCGACAAGTTCTGAAAAGGGATACTTCGTAATGAAACTGTCCATAGCATTCCGACAGCCTTGCCAGGCTCTAAGTTGAAAATGACATTCACCCAGCAGGTAAAGAGCCTGAGGAGCCCGATCAGCGTCTTGCCAACGGGTAAGATACTCACTAAACCGAGAGGCTGCTCTTTCAAATTGACCATCCCGATATAAACCGACACCGTATGCAAATTCTTTGTCTGCCTCAGCATTGGCAAATGCTGAACCAGTAAGGATGCACAGCAATAAAATCATTGCTAAATGCAGACGGACGGAAACAGATATCTTGTGAATATTGTTCAAATTTTGAGAAGGATTCAAAGCGTTATGCTATCTGTTGTTTTTGTTCGGAAAATGTGGATATAAGTGGTACAATTCACAAGAAGAAAAGTTCCACTTTTATACCCGTTGTAATATAGGCTGTCCATAGAGATGTGTCAAGTAACAGGCCTGTGCAATTATCCACATATTACACAGATTTCGCAGAGTATATTTGTCTACATACGCAAACTCACTTAGGCAAATCACAAAATTCTGTGTAATCTATGTAATCTACGGATCTACTTTATAGTGAATATGAAACGCTTTCGCTGAAGCGACTCTGCTCCGAATTTCAGGAGAATACCGGTTTCAAAGTCCACCGCTTTTAGACAATTCAATACCAGTGCCTCTTCAATACCCCCCCAACTGTTTCATGGCCCTTAACTCAACAACCAGCTATTCATAAAAAATATAATCTGCGCGATAATATGTGCTTAGATGATATCCTTTACAAAAGACTGGCAGCTCAACTTCTTTATTAAAAGGAATATCCCGGGTTTCTAACTCAATTGCCAATGCTTCCAGATTAACTGCCTCTAGAAACTCATACCCCAATTGCTTATGCACCTCCTGTGCCGTCTCAATAATCTAATAAGTCCTCGAATCTCTAATATCCATATAATACTCCTCCAAGATTCATCCACAGATTGCGCCGTTTATAAAACTATTCTCTGCGAAATCTGTGTAATCTGCGGATTGTTAAACATTAAAGCGAACATTCATTACGTCCCCATCCTGCATTATATAATCTTTCCCTTCAAGGCGCATTTTGCCCGTTTTTTTCATTTCAGCTTCGGAGCCTGCGTCGAGCAGATCTTTCCAATTGTACATCTCTGCGCGGATGAATCCTCTGGCTATGTCCTCATGGATTACACGTGCTGCTTTTACTGCTGTCGCGCCTTTTGTGACCGACCATGCGCGGGATTCTTTGGGGCCAATGGTCAGGAAGGTGATCATTCCCATCAATTCAAATGTTGCTTTTATAATCCGGTCGAGAGCAGGTAAAGAGAACCCGAGTTCCTCCATAAAGGGAGCTCGCTCTTCTTCATCGAGCATATTGATTTCCGACTCCATCCCGGCAGCAACAGCCACCCATCTTACGTGATCACGCAGGCAATCAACCTTATTCTGCATAGTCCTTAGACGATCATCCGCCTCCGGTGCGTTCTCATCACCCAGATTCAGAATCACCAGCAGTGGTTTCAGACTCAGAAAAGAGAAACCCCGCAGTTTTTTCTGCTCTTCCTGTGTAAATTCAAGGTCTCGAAGTGAACCATCTTCAGACAAATGCGCCCGGCATTTCTCAAGTAATTCTGCTTCAGCTTTCGATTCCTTATCATGCATTTTAGAAACTCGATTCAATCGCCTTTCTACAACATCAAGATCGCTGATGATAAATTCAAAGGCTGCATCACTGAGGTCACGAAGTGGATCTATACTACCAGATGGGTGCGAAACAATCGGATTTTCAAAATCGCGAACTACAATTGCGAGCATGTCTGTTCCGCGCAATTCAGAAAGATACCAGGCAGGATAAGGCTCAGGCTTATCTGATTTCGCAGCAAACCCCGGGACGTCTACATAGTCAACCGTCGCATGCACGATTTTGCGAGCTTTTACAATTGCAGCAAGTTCGTCCAGCCTGTGATCGTTGAGCTTTGCAACTCCACGTCGGGTTTCGCGACTGTTACAATCAAAACTTCCAGGTTCTTGATTTGTCAGTATTGAAAAAAGTGTAGATTTTCCGGACGAAGGTGGTCCGACTATTCCACATTCCATTGTATGTCCTAAAGTTATGTATTTCGGAAGAATTCTGACCCGGAAAAATGAAACTGGCTAAGTTTATACACTTAATCTTTTACCGAGTAACCAATTAATATAACACCTAACTTTAATAAAATATAATCTTTCGAGCCATTCTATTCACCGGTAAGACTTTTCAGGTTGTAATAAACAGAAATTGGACAAAGAAATTATAGATGAGATTAGAGTAAACAAAAATCAACATATTTTCAGAACACACTTGACAAGTGAACTTATGTGCAGTATATTTCTCCCAAGAAAAAAATCAGAACCTTTACCAAACATCTACAAGGAGTCAAAAATGAGTAATCCAGTCGTACACTTTGAAATTGCCACCAAGGACAGTGCTAAGTCATGCGAGTTTTATGGTAAACTGTTCAGCTGGAATATCCGTGTTATGGATACAATGAACTATTCTCTCGTCGAAGAAGGTGAAGGCGGAATACCAGGTGGCATCTTTCAAGGTGAGAAGGATGAGTGTCCGCCTTATGTTACAATTTACGTCAAAGTCGATGATCTCCAGAAATGCCTTGATCGGGCAATCGAACTTGGTGGAATACAAGTCGTCCCTCCGACACACATCTCCGAGTCTGGTTCTTTCGCCATGTTCAAGGATCCCGATGGAAACGTAATTGGCTTATGGAAAGAAGCATAGATTTTCAATTATTGACAAAGCCATTCTTCAGTTGGAATCTGGCATTGAATCACAAGGTCCCCGTTCTAAGAAGAAGAATGCGAACACCTGAAGCGAAGTACATTTCGGAAGAGGAAATTGCAATACGAATCTCTCGCAGAACCTATCGAGGTAATAGCACATTTCGCCACTAACGGAATAAGACCAATCCGCTTTCTGTGGCGAGGGAATGCACACCGCATTGAAGCTGTAAGGGGAAAATGGACAACTCTCGAAGGACAGCGACAATGTCGCCATTTCGCAGTAACAGCGGGGGGTGTCGGCAATTGTGAAATAGTATTTGACCTCGACTCAATGATCTGGAAAATTGAATCCGTTGCGGTGGTAAATTGAAAACTACGTTGAGATAAACATGGGATGGCAAAAAGGACCGGGCAGCAGATATGCGCCCTTAACTCCGGCAGTGCTGGATCCGGGTATGGAGGAACATGCTCCGGATGTTGCACGCACATATCTCCATATTGATATGGACGCTTTCTTTGCATCTGTCGAAGAGCGAGACAATCCTTCTTTGAAAGGAAAACCGGTTGCCGTTGGTGGTGGCCCTGGAAAACGGGGGGTGGTAACCACGGCAAATTACGTTGCCCGAAAATTCGGGCTGCACTCTGGTATGTCAGCATGGGAAGCACAACAGAAATGTCCTCAAGCCATTTTTCTTCCCATTAACGGCAGCAAATACATCTATGTTTCTGCTCAGATAATGGCAACACTTGAACGATTCTCTCCAATTGTTAGGCCATTATCTGTTGATGAAGCATCGCTGGACATCACGGGATGCGACCGACATTATGGCAACCTCGCCATGCTCGGGCAGGCGATAAAGGATACTATTAGCGAAAAGTATGGGTTGCCATGTACAGTGGGAATTGGACCCAACCGACTCATCGCGAAAATGGCAGCAAATCTCGGTAAACCAGATGGATTGCTTGTTCTGGATGCAGAGGGTGCTACCAAAGCTTTTGCTCCGCTGCCTGTTAACAAGATGGTCGGTATCGGTAAATCAACCGCAGCTGCACTTGAAGGTATTGGTATAAAAACACTTGGCGACCTTGCAAACAGTTCCGACTACAAACTGAAAAATCGTTTCGGGATCATTGGTCCTAATATGCGAAAAATGGCCAGCGGTGAATGGGCAGGTCGAATGCGCCTTGAGGACGAACGGCAACCAGTGGAGAAGTCAATCGGTCACTCCCGCACTTTCGGTGAAAATATTTCAGATATCTTAGAGCTAAGATCAAGATTAGTTGGGTTAGCAGAAATGGTGGCAAGACGGGTAAGACGGTCAGGGGTTGTGGGACGGGTACTGACATTGAAACTCCGTTATCCAGATTTCCGGACCCCCAGCCATCAACTACGATTGCCCTCACCAACTGACGATGAAGAAACTTTGATAGATTATGCATGGAGATTGCTCAGCGAACTATGGAATCCCGGAGCTCCGGTGCGCCTGCTGGGCATATCACTTCGCGAACTTGCACCGAAAAAGGAATGGTCCGGGCAATTGAACCTCTTTTCCATTCGGAGACAGAGACGGGCATGCGATCTGCATGAAGCATTGGATACACTGCGTGATAGATTTGGTGAAAACGTCGTCTCACGTGCAATGAGTGGTAGATACAAAGGCCGACCAAAGCGTGGCTCTTCTGGTGAAATCATACCCTTCGGGCACCGACTTTCGATGAGTCGCCAACCTGCAAATACGGAGCAGATTAGTTGAAAACTGTCTATATAAAATTTTATTACCCGCAATTCTTTCGCACGTTTGGCATTAGGACTATATCGGGATTATATTACCACAATTACACACTGGTGTCTTCATAATCATTATTTACGAGGTAGTATTAACAGAATAATTAATCTATACCCGGAGAATGGCTTTCAATTCCGGATACTGATTATTATTATTGTTATACTGTTCACGCTGATCTAAATTTTTTCCTTGATTCTTAAATCTCAAGCTGAGTTAACGTTGATCAGGATATTACCTCGTGCTTTCAGCCACATATTGTGAGCAATCCCCGAATGCTTAGTTTTGCAATTACCGAACTTTTTGTTTATCCTTATTCTGCAAATGGGTTTTCGGTTATCATCACATCTGGGCTTGAATAGCACTTGTTCGTTGCACTAAGTGTATCCCTTCCTGTTACGAAAAATTAGTGCCGATTTCAAGATTGTCTGGCATTGAGATTGCTACCAGAGGCTTCTTCTGTATCAATCCATCGTAACTGGCATAAACGTGATTGGTTTAAACGTGGTGTTACTTTTTGCTTTTAACTACCTCGAATCAAAAAAACATTAAACTTCCGGTGCTTTGTCGGAATAAACTATCCACTTTTGATTTCATGCCTCCCCTCGAAATCACCTTTGACCACAATTTCTTCATCAGAATAAAAAATGAACTTTAAGATGAACTTTAATCAGAAATTGGTTTTCTGGATTGGCATTTTCTTCTTTGCCTGTATGGGTTTATTCCCACCCTGGTTGATGACAGGGGTGGTTGATGGTGTCGCTTTTTCAAAAGCCATCGGATACTCATTCATTTTTAACTCTCCAAAAGATGCCAATACCTTAGATTTCTTAAGATTAACCGTTCAGTGGTTTGTTGAATTAATCATTGCTGTTGCCTTATTTTATACTTTTAAAGACCCTATCACCTTCAAAAGACAGGCATCAAAAGAATCACAAGACGAATCTGATGAAGAAGCAATCAGTGAGAATGAAATTACATCCCCCACATATGTTGAATCAACCTCTAATTCATCTGACATTTTCTCTGACACAGAAGCCACACTAAATGATAAGAAAGAATTTTTTGGCGGTTCTGAAGAAATGATGTCGTATGAAAAGAGACAAGCATTTCCAACTCTACAAGAACTGGTAAAAAGAGAAGCTGAACAATCCCATAAAATAGAAGAAGAAGAAAAGGAGAAAGTAAAAGAGAAAGAGAAAGAAGAAAAACAAATAGAAGCTGAGATCGCCAAGAAAAAGGAAACACCTCTATCGAAAATTATTGTACGAGTTCAAGGTTTTGCACAAAGTCGAAGCTCAAAATATGTTCCTAAATTCATCCCTCGTAAAGTCTGGATTTGGGTTACGGCTATTGGAGTTATTACCGTATTAGCGTTTATATTCACGATGCCCCGTTTCAAACAGACCGGAATTTCTATCTTTATGTCAGATAGAAATTCAATCAAAGAAATGGTAGCTGAATCGTCACAGACAAAAATGATCCGAGGACATGAGCGATTTATTCGCTCAATTGCATATAGTTCGGACAGCAAGTATCTCGTTACCGGAAGCTATGACAATACCATAAAAATCTGGGATGCCACCACCGGTAAAGAACTTAAAACACTATTAGGACATACAGATCGCGTTAGATCAGTAAAGTTCAGCCCTAATGGGAAATGGATTGTAAGCGGCAGTGACGATAGAACGGTCAGACTTTGGAGTGTTGAAGGCGGTCTTGAAGCAGTTGTCTTTGAGGGCCATACAGACAAAGTTAGAGCGGTTGCATTTCATCCAGCCGGAAAGATTATTGCCAGTGGGAGTAGCGATAATAGCATAAAGTTATGGAGCACAGAAACTGTTGCTGAGATAAAAACTTTATCTGGTCATACATCTGAAGTCTGGACTGTCGATTTCGGTTCAAGTGGCCGCTATCTCGCAAGTGGTGGTGAAAAAAAATCCTCCGAAAGTGGTGAAATCTTTCTTTGGGATTATAAGACAAGCAAAATTGTCAGAACTCTCCAACTAAAATATGGCACTCCTATTGCTCTCGAAATAAGTCCGGATGGACAAGTCCTGGCTGCGTGCACAGGCAACCGTGAGAAGAGTAAAGATGGCTGGATGAACGGAAGAATAGAAATCTGGGAATTGTTTACGGGAAAATTAATAGAGACTCTGAAAGCTGGCCGCTCTATTACATGTACATCATTGTCCTTTCATAAGAACGGCCGCCTTTTAGCAAGTGGTGATAATCAGAAGAGCATTCGGTTATGGGATATCAAACGTGGATCCGAAGTCAAAGAGATGAAGGGGCATCTGAACTTAATCAGCTCGATTGCATTCAGTCCGGATGGTGCTCAATTAGTCAGTGGTAGTACGGACAGAAATAACGAGAGTGGTGAAATACATATGTGGGGGCCATTTAAATAAGCAAACCACATTATTGAACTACCATCCAGAACACCCGCTTTTTCGTCAAGTCACCACTCTGCAATATTTACCTCCATGAACCCTCCTCCTAATTGTTAATTTACAGGCGATTAATTCTGTATCCACGCTATTGAAAAAAGTCCGTTGCATAGATTTGGGTATTTACGATTATTATCCGTATATTAATAACATTGATGAGTAATACACAGCATCTCCTAATCGTTGTGTTTCAACCGGGAAATGCCAAAATCTTAATCTAAGCTAGAGTGATGTAAAAGCAATGATATTTATCGGATCAACAGTAGAGGATGATTTATTTGCTTAGTGACCACATCAACAGAAGAGAGCGGATTGTTAGTCTACTAAAAAACCTTCCTAAGTTGCCTCAGGAGACAACAGAACTGTTGAAACTTGTTGATAACCCTAAGACAACAGCTCCACAATTGGCTCGTTTTGTAAGTTCTGATCTTATGCTGACGAATACAATACTTAAACTCACCAACTCGAAATTTTATGGTTTTACGGAACATATAAGATCTATAAATCATGCAATTGTTGTATTGGGTTTTAGTTCAATCAAAGACATTGCACTGCTGATTTCAGTATCCAAAGTTTTTACTGCGGTGGAGTATTATAAATGTATTGGTCAAGCAAATTTCTATCACCACTCGATTGCAACTGCAGCAGGATGCAAGATAATAGCTGATAAAAGCAGCTTTAAGGTTTCTGGTGAAATATTCTTTTCAGGATTCCTACATGACATCGGAATTCTCGTACTATCTAATAATATGGCCGATAAACTTTTAAGGATTATGGAAGATGCAAGTGCTGAAAGAATTAGCTTACACGATTCAGAATTAAGGGTATTGGGCTTTTCACATGCGGATGTTGGAGGGTATCTTTTAGAAAAATGGCACATTGCGTTGCACCAGTGCTCTGCCATTCACAATTATCCTGCACCGTGGTTGTCTCCTAAAATACCAAATGTTGCCATGATGATAAATTTTTCCGATATCCTGGCTCGAAAAACAGGATTCAGCTTAGTCGAATGCGATAATATTCCAGAAATTCATCCTAAGGTAATCTCATATTTAAATCTCAGACAAAATAATTCAGGTGATGTAGAATGGGGTTACTATCAGGACTTATTGATGAGTAAAATGAAACATGCAAAAAGTTTCCTAGAACTCTTAAAGACAAATAAATAATAATTCCCATATTACAAAGTTTCACCCTTTTAATAGTAAAATTTGATCTGTAGATTTTACAGACTCGGGTCTTTGATCTTTTGTGTTGGATCATTCCAAATTGAAGGTTTACCTCTGTGTTGAAAAATCTTATTATTAAAGTGTTGGAACTTCATAACGACTAAATGTGATTGAAAGGCTATGTTGTTCGATTCAAAATGATTGGATAAAGATCAATCCTCGACAGATATTATTGTGAGTTGATGTGAAGTTGATGAAGACCTGTGTGAATGCACCCAAGATTGTGGAAATGCTGCTTAATTAATTTAATTTTCCCATTTCAAAGGGAGGGAATTTGACGATAAAAACATCCGTGCGGACTTTAGTCAAACCAGCTAATTTTTCAGATAACATTTCTGATTATTGTCTTGGTCTAAGCCGTATTGCAGCTTTAGGCTATATGTCGAGTACGATGATGCACGATATAGGTAATGCTCTTACGGTCATTTCAGGAAACTCACAGATTATCCAAATCAAAAAGAATAATCAAACTGTCGATCAAATTCAGGTCCGCATCGAAACAATATTAGATCAGATTAATCGAATTCAGAATATTACAGATCGGGTGGGAAGTTTCGGAGCTCGTTTGTCTGGTGACTTTAAAAAAATTGATCCAACACTTCCAGTAACTAATGCGTTTTATGCCCTCTCAAGACGCTTCAGTTTAGCGGGAATAAGAAATGAAACAAATATAGTCAAGAAGAAGGCTGTCATTTTTTGTGATCCTTCAATTTTGGAGTTTATTTTTATCGAATTTCTGTCATTATTCCTCAAGGTACCCGTTAATGAGGGCAATCTGACAGTCGTTTCGTCATCTGATAAAAATAATTTTAGTGTCGAAGCATGGCTTAAACCAACGGAAATAGAGCAGAAGCTGTTTGAACACTGGGATGACCCGAACCTTGAGTCGAATTTATTCACCCCTCTGGCGGGACTTGAAGGCTCCAGAGGAGGTGCAAAATTATTTAAGAACAACGAAGGCGTGGGCTGGTGTTTAACATTTGCTCAAAACATAGATGAGGAATAAGGTGAGTAGAGATAGTTTCAGTTCTGGGATGCAGGGGTTTAAATCATTTTCAATCATTTTAATTATCATAGTCTTTTGTTTTGCAGGATGCAAAGTTGAAGAATTCCCCGGTTCAGCTGGTGAACCGGAAGGTTCTCTTGCGATAGCTGTTTCAGATACCCTTGACGAATCGGTTGAGGGAGCTGCAATAATAATTGATGGTGTGGAAACCCCAGAGAGATCCCCTGCCATTATACACGGAATATCTGAGGGTGAGCACCAACTTGTAATCCGGCAATTCGGTTTTTGGAATGATACGACACAGGTTGGAATAACCGGTGGAGATACCACATCGGTAATCTCTACTTTGCACGTAGTTCCCCCAAACATGACCGGACAGTTAACGGTTGAATCATCTCCAGCTGGAGCTTTCTTGCTCCTGAATGGAAGAAAACATTTTGTAAATGATTCGCCTGCACTTACACCTGGAACCTTTGATCTACCTTGGGGAAGATACAACTTATCTGTTCATCTCCCCGGATATCTAACCGCCTCTCCGATATTACCGGAAATAGAAATTTTTCCAGGAGAATCTCAGAGTCTGGAATTTACACTTAATTCGAATGAAATAGGACGCTCCGCAGGGAACTCACCCTATCCATTTACTCTGGAAAACATATCTGGTGATTCTATTTCAGTTTCGGATTTAACCGGATACGTGGTGTTGATAAACTTCTGGTACGCCGCCTGTGCACCCTGCATAGCTGAATTTCCCGGTATTGAAAATGTCTATCGCAAATACAGTATGGACGGATTTCGGGTGTTGGCAATTAATCCCATGCGACCGGACAATCGTGAAGCTGTTATCCAGAAGCAGGATGAACTGGATATGACATTCCAATTGCTACTCGATTGGGATCAGCACGTAACTCGTGATTTGTATGTAGTCGGAGAATTCCCCCAAAACTTCCTGATTGACAGGACTGGCAAACTCCATGATGTCAGAGGTGGTGTTGAGGAATCGGAGTTGGATGAAATGGTTAGTGAACTTCTTCAAACAGAAAACGGACAATAAAATGAAAAATATACTTTTCTCTCTTGTTTCAGTGTTGGCATTATTATTTGCTGGAAATGTTTCAGGGCAGCAATTTGAGTTCATTCCGGACTCAACAGACGGTATTGGAACCCCCAATGCTGAAAACAAATTTGAGGGCCCCATTACGAATCTGTGGGATCAGGAGAATAAAATTGAGTGGATCAAGCATGAAGACCTGCCTGACGGATGGTCAGTTCAGATCTGCCAGTATACTCTGACCTGCTGGATGGATTGGATTCTCTCAGATACGATTGTACTTCCTCCAGACGGAGCTGATAAGCTACAGGTGAAGTTCTTTACTAATGAAACAGAAGGTGTTGGATCAGTCACGATCGATCTGACTCCCGTATCAAATCCCGATCTCCATGAGTCCTGGACATTCACACTTGCTCTTGGCGAAAATGACGTTCAGAATAATAAACCATCATCAAGAAACCGAATAGGGCTTAGCTTCGACATGACGAGTAATTTTGGAATGAACTACAATGCATCATTGACTTCACCAAAAGACACACATGCAAAGCTCGTGATGTATGATGTAAAAGGTCGAAACGCCGGTACGATTTGGAGTGGGCATTTAAATGCAGGAGAGAATGCAATTTCTTTCAAACCTGAAGCCCACTATACTGGAGTGTACTTTATAAGGCTGGAAGCTTTTGATATAGGAAGCGTGACTCAAAGGGTTATCCTCCTCCACTAATCCTGTGAAGGAGCGAGATTAACAATGGCAAAAATCCCATCACTGATTTTTGTCGAAGTTTCTAAATGAGAGACCAGCATTGGGGAATGTGTTCCTATCAGGTTGCTGATGTTGGTCTTAAGATCCAAGAATCCGTTTATAGAATCTAATGCTATCGTGTTGGAGCTATCCGGTACGATGAAATGAGTATGCGATAAAAGTTCATTTGAGGAACTTGAGTCACCAGGTGAAGCGTAAAATGCTTGTTTGCGAACGGACAGTCCAACATCCTTACCACCAAAATCCTCCCAAATACCTCCGGAAGGTCTGATAACAATGCCAACAACTACATGATTTGTTTGGTTTGGTATTTTGTCCTGTGCAAAAAGCATCTCATAACCAGGTTGGGAGAGTGAAAATGGAATACCTTCTGAATCAAAGGCTTTGTGTAAGCCTCGGTTTACAGCAGTTGGTGATTTTTTGAGCCGCTTGTGAACAATTGAGCCTGAGTGACACGATATTATACCATAGAACCCAATAATTGGCGATTGCGAATCAATTAAATCACTTAATTGAGTGATTATTGAAGAAAATTGTTTGGGTTCTGAAAAATTTAAACGAATCAACAGTTGAGGGTCATTATTCCACCCTACCAAAAAAGGAGACCAGCATGAGTTATGTGAATCAACCTTAACTTCCGGATAAATTGGTCGAGTGCTCATAAACTTCTTCGATATCAGGATTGTCTCGCCAATATCAGCAAGAGCACCAGACTTAGAATCCAAGCCACTTGATGCTCCTAATCCAAATGAAATTCCATCTGATATTTTATACAACACTGATTCTTCACAATCAGAACTTATAACGGAATCAATTTTCCCATATGTTTTTAGCAAACCTGATTGGGTAACGCCTGTGTCAAATATTACCTTGAACTCTTTTGCTGCTTTCAGTTTAAACCCCTTTAAAAAAAAGAACGCAACAGTTATTCACCGTCACGTTCTTTTTTAATCTGCATATAAACAGTTTACGCTACAGTTACTTCCTTCGAAAGGAAAACATCCTGTATTGTATTAAATATATTAACACCTTCTTTCATAGGACGCTGGAAAGTCTTTCTTCCCGAAATCAGTCCCATACCCCCACCACGTTTGTTCAACAGTGCGGTTTTTGCGGCTACTACAATATCATTACTTCCAGAGGAACCGCCCGAGTTTATCAAGCCAACGCGCCCCATATAATTGTTGGCTACTTGATATCTAACGAGATCGATTGGATGATCCGTCATTAAGTCAGTGTACATTTTATCATCGTATTTTCCATAACTGCCGTATTCCTTGTTCACCGCGGGATAACCTTTTACTTCATTCGGCAGTTTCTGCTTAACGATATCAGCCTGTATAGTTGCACCGAGATGGTTGGCCTGACCGGTCAAGTCTGCCGCAGCATGATAATCCACCCCATTAATTTTGAAATCAGAGTTTCTGAGGTAGCACCAGAGTATTGTGACCATGCCTAACTCATGAGCATATGAGAATGCTTCTGCAACTTCCTCAATCTGACGATTTGATTCATCAGATCCGTAATAAATCGTTGCTCCGATTGCAACTGCTCCCATATCAAATGCCTGGTTTACTGAACTAAACATTATCTGATCGTAGGAATTAGGATGTGAGAGGATTTCGTTATGATTGATTTTAACGATAAATGGTACCTTGTATGCCCATTTACGTGACACTGCACCAAGTATACCCAAAGTGGAAGCAACAGCATTACACCCACCCTCATGGGCTAATTCTATGATGTTGTTCGGATCAAAGTAAATTGGATTTGGGGCAAACGATGCGCCACCGGAATGTTCAATTCCCTGGTCGACCGGAAGTATTGAAAGATAGCCAGTTCCCGCTAAACGTCCGTGGTTATATATTGTTTGTAAATTCCTTAACACTGCTGGCGGGCGATCAGTATCGATAAAAACGCGTTCAATGAAATCCGGTCCTGGTGCATATATGAGGTCTTTAGGAATCTTTTCGCACTTATGTTCCAATAATCCTTTCGCTTCGTCTCCGAGAAGTTCGACGATTCTATCTATGTGTTCTGACATTTAATACTCCTGAATTTGTTTAAAAGCAATTCTTGAAGGTAACGTTGGGACGAGCTAATCGATCAATCTCCTAACTCACACAAATGCAAACAGATCGCATCATCTCTTCGTTTTATTGGCAGGACGTACATAAATCATTACTTTCGGAAATGCAATATCCTGAAGCTGAGTACACCCTTTATAATTGATATTATACGAGAATTCAATCAAAAAAGAAACCCTTTGTATTGCATTGTTATTTAATTCCAGAATCTAATGAACATTTCAATCAGATAAATTCATTGAACTAATGGTAACTTTAAATCTCGAAACCAACAAAACTTGAACATTCCCTTGCTTGAGCACGTAATATGTATTAACATATGACTATGCGTTCATGTTTAAGAAAAACCAGATGAAACCAAAATACCAATTGATTAACCCTAAACAAGCAGAAAGGATCGTGGTGGCTCTCAGCTCATCGGACATTACTGTTCGTATGGCAAACATTTTTAAGATTTTAAGCGATCCATCGCGACTTAAGATCGTAATAGCACTACAGGAGGGAGAGCTATGTGTAAATGATTTAGCAAGTGCTACTGAATTCTCGCAATCTTCTGTTTCACATCACCTGAAATCACTCAGAGATTTGAATCTGGTTCGATTTCGTCGAGAGGGAAAATTGACTTTTTATGCACTGGCGGACAATCATGTTTCTGCCCTCTTAGCAGTGGCGCATGACCATGCGCGAGAGGTGACTTCTTAGGCATCATACATGAATAGCGCTTCATGTATGAGTTTTTACTCGTATTCAAAGCAGTTTGTGTTAAGATAAAGTGCCTGATACACTTAGCTTTAACAAATAGCTCACCATCGCGAAAAGGCAGCTTTCGAAGATTAACAGCTGCCAAATAGACATTGAGAACCTGAAAAAGAGATTTTAAGGAGAAAAATGAAAAACGACAATAACTTTTCAATTACAACCGAAACAAAACTAGGGTTTGATGAGGTAATTGAGCTTGCAACAAATCTTTTAGCGGAAAGGGGGTTTGGAATCCTGACTGAAATTGATGTAAAAGCAACACTAAAGAAAAAGCTCGACATTGATTACAAGCCTTATCGGATATTAGGTGCCTGTAACCCATCCTATGCGCACGGAGCTCTTAATCTTGAGCCATACATCGGTGTATTGATGCCATGTAATGTGGTTGTCTGGGACAATGGGGACCACAGAATTGTTACGGCTATGGACCCCCGCGCGGTCTTCACAATTGTCGACAAACCGGAAGTGCATGAAGTTGCAAAAGAAGTTTACCAAAAACTGTATGAGGTAATCAAAGGCATCGAGGAAGCAGGTTAATATGCAGAACGCCAACCGGACTAAAGAACTGCATAGACTAAGTATCTCCGGGATGTGCTGCCCGAATTGTGCTGAGAAAATCAAGGGTGCCGTCTGTAAACTGCCAGGAGTTGAAAAGGCTGATGTCAACTTTATGCAGTCAACATTGTCCGCTGACATCAATGACGTACAACCCGAACAGTTGATTAGTGCTATTCAATCATTGGGCTATGACGCGAGAGTTATCGATGATGCACATGGTTCAGGAGGAAACCCTGAGGGCAGTAATCCTGCAGAGGAAAGAATTTCACGTCTGGAAATAATTGGCGTTGTTATCTCAGCCTTACTTGTCGGACTTGCGGGTATAGGCAGCCTGAATGACTGGTTTTGGGGGATAAGACTCGGTCTTATCATTTCTGCAATAGTAATATGTGGCAGATCTCTTGCCTGGAAGGGATTACTCGCCCTCATGAAGTTCCAATTAGACATGAACTTTTTAATGATTGTTGCAGTGATTGGAGCACTATTCATAGGCGAATGGGTTGAAGGCGGAGTAATTATTGTTCTGTTTGCAATATCAGAATTGCTGGAATCTGCAAGTGTCAATCGCTCCCGTCGGGCAATTGAAGCTCTGATAAAAGTTGCACCTCAAACCGCAATTGTTATTAGAAACCTTGTTAAAACAACCGTTCCTGTTGATGAAATTAAAGTTGGGGAGTTAATTCTTGTCAAACCCGGTACAACGATTTCACTGGATGGTGTTATCCGTTCCGGACGCACGACAATAAATGAATCTGCTATAACTGGCGAATCACTTCCGGTTTCCAAACAGCGGGAAGACAAGGTTCTCGCCGGCACCATTAACGGTGAAGGGGCAATAGAGGTCATTGTCAGTCGCGGTAAAGGTGATACGACTCTTGACAGAATAATCAAACTGGTTCGGCAGGCACAATCCGAACGAGCTCCAGTTCAGTCATTTATAGAAAAATTTGCGAGATATTATACCCCGGTCGTTGTGGGTCTAGCAACAGTAATTGCCATCCTTCCCCCTATACTCTTCAATGGAGAATGGTCAACATGGATCTATCGATCTCTGGCAATGCTGGTTATTTCATGCCCATGTGCATTCGTTCTATCGACTCCGGTAACGATTGTATCTGCATTGGCTGGAGCCGCAAGACGCGGAGTGCTGATCAAAGGTGGGGCATATCTCGAAAACCTGTATAAGATTAGGGCACTTGCTCTCGATAAAACAGGGACAGTTACAGAGGGCACACTTGTTGTACACGATGTTCACAAACTGGACGGCATAACACAGGAAGATATTCTGAGGCTGGCAGCAACGGTCGAATCACATAGCGAACATCCTGTCGCTAAGGCAATTATCAACCGCGCCGAGAAGGATGATCTTGAGATTGGTACACCATCCAACTTTACGGCTCTGCCTGGTCAAGGGGCTCGGGCAAACGTTGGAAAGGATACAGTATTTGTTGGCAATCATGCCATGTTTGAAGAATTAGAGATTTGCAATGGTGACGTTCACAGTTTGCTCAGCGAAATAGAAAACGCCAGCCAGACTGCGGTTCTTGTTGGATCCCCGGATAAATTGTTCGGGGTAATCTCTGTCTCTGATAAGATTCGCGCAACAGCAAGCGCAACCATTCGCGAACTGCGAAATTCCGGAATTCAAAAAGTACATCTTTTGACAGGAGACAATTGGAAAGCCGGACGCACAATCGCTGAATTGCTCGGCGCGGATGAAGTCAGCGCAGAATTACTGCCCGATCAGAAAGTTGACGAGGTGAAAAAGTTACGAGAAAAATATGGCTCCGTTGCGATGGTTGGGGACGGAATTAACGATGCTCCGGCGTTGGCTGCTGCGGATATTGGCATTGCGATGGGAGCGGCAGGGACTGACGCTGCTCTTGAAACCGCTGATGTCGTTCTAATGGACGACAGAATTGACAGACTGCCCTGGGTTTTCAGATTGTCGAGAAAAGCAAGGCATATTATTATGTCGAATATTGCTTTCGCTATACTTACAAAACTATCTTTTATAATCCTTGCCGCTACCGGAAATGCAACTCTCTGGATGGCAGTATTTGCGGACACTGGAGTTTCCTTGCTGGTGATCTTCAACGGCATGCGTGCGTTGAATTGTAAATAGTACTTGCCTTTCAAGCTCAGCAGTTTGTCCTGAATGCAAGTTCGGTAGGTCGAACATTCCTGTTCGGACATCCGTCGGCTGACGGATTCATTATAAGTTACAACAACCATTTCACCAGAATGACAAGCAATAATCATGATAAACGGGAAATCTTGAACAATTCCACATAAAACACATTGATGGAACGTTTACATTACATATGCGTTTAACTTAGAAAATAACTTTCGGCATCAGACAACATGTTTTTTAGATTTGCGATTATACTTTTTATCGGTTTGAGCTACGTCGGTTCTGCAATTGCAGAACAAAACACATCTTACGTTTACCCACCCTGGAAACATACCTGGGGAGTACGTCGAGCTACTCCATTTAAACTCAGAATGTTTGTTGGTAATAAAACCACTTTTGACGATCCTCAGGGTCTGGCATGCGTCAGGCTCGATGCATGGGAAGACTCATCAACAACTTCCGACGATGATGAAATCACCGTTTATGGTGTCAATTCGGGCGACAACTGCATAATCTACAACTCTTCCATGTACTCGATTTCAATATACGGTAAGGAAGAAGATCACACAAAGTTCAACCGCCCCTGGGGGATTGCTGCGAACAATTCAGGCGTAGTTTATGTTGTAGACAGGGGAAATGCTCGGTTGGTCAAGTTATTTAACAACGGGAAACAACTTAAGTTCGTTGATGAGACTGGTGGTCCCGGCGATGTGCCTGGAAAGTTCATCGATCCGCGAGGTGTCGCTATCGATAATTTCGGATATGTCTATGTAACTGACGCTGCCCTTGGTCGAGTGACAGTTTTTGACTCTACGCTGAAGCTTACTGACATCTGGGAAGGGTTTATTGATCCTGACGGCATTTCCGTTTTTGGTCCTGAAGACAAATGGTCTTATTATCCATATTCGTCTTTTGCTGTTGTTACTGATTCTCTTCACCAGCGGATCAGGAAGTTATCGCTCGAGGGTGAGTTGTTAGCCGAGGTACATGAGCAGGATTTGAACCGGGGTGAAATTAATTTCAATTTTGTTACTATAGATTTCCACAGTCAGATATTAGCGACCGACAAAGATAATGGTTGTATTCATAAATTTGACCGCAGCTTGAATTACCTCACCGGTTTTGGCAGATCGGGAGGCGGAGATTACGAGTTTGACGAACCGCGCGGGATTGCGTTACACAGGCATTTCGGTCAATTATTAGTTGCAGAACGACATGGAGCGCAGTATTTATGGATTGCTGTGGATGCTCCCTACATCAATGGTGAAGTTGAATACTCCGACCAATGGCAGGACCTCCTCGTCGATTTTCGAATTACAGAACCTGCAACTGCTGATATCGACATTCTCGATGAATATGGTCGATTTCTCGCCAGAATTGTTGAAGGCAGAAGATTTCCAGCAGGAGACAACCATTTCGCCTGGGGTTTGAAAATTCCTCATAATCTCGATCGACCAGCAGGTTACCCGGACTTACCAGCCAAATACAAAACCGACGAATACCTGCCCTCGGGCAAATACAAATTGCGAGGTCGCTTCAAACCTGTATACTCTTCAAGAAAACACTTCGAGCGTGAGGTTGAATCGACGTTTAATATTAAATAGTTTTAAGTGCAGCCTGCGTTCCCCTCAGAATAAAATACTACGACCCTCTTTGGACCATGTGCTCCGAGTATCAGTTTCTTTTCTATGTCTGCAGTCCTGCTCGGTCCGGTGATCAGAGCATAGGTATGTTCTTTTGGAGTATTCTCTATGAATTCTTCAAAGTTAAGGTATACCTTAGAATTGCCAATCAGTGCGAGGTGGATTGGAGGCAATGATGAGCATAGCCTGTCACCCCGATTTCTGGAAGATATTACCAGCGTTCCAGTATCCGCAATTATTGCATATACATCGGTAATTCCTGCATCGGCCTTTGCACACAGATTTCCAGCCTCATCTAGGGGGTATGATCTGCTTCCGAAATCAGCCAGGATTTCAGTATCCTCTTCGAGAGCCTCAACCAGATCTTGATGTTGAGAGAAGTCGGACAGAACAATTGATTTAATTGAATTCGATGTTATAAATTCTTTAACCAAACTGGAAACCTTTTGATTTTCATCCAGCGAGATGAACTCTCCATTTACAGCCAGCAATTGCTTTTGAAATAAAAGTACATTTTTGCTATTGTTCATCGTCAGTTCTGATTTTAGACTTTGGACTTTCGACTTGAGATTTCCGCTTTTCAACCTGAGTTCTGAAGGATCCAGGTCCCCCCGGCTTAACTCCGCCGGACATCACTTTCGGAACAACCTTTTCAACCATTCGCGCAAACTTCCCTGCGACTTCAACTCGAGATGATGACTCCATTGTCCATTTCCAACCGGAAGCTAACATGTTGTGACTCAGAGGTTTTTCTCGTCTGGCTCGAAGTTCGAGAAGCAATTTAGGGAGGTCAATCCTCACCGGGCAAACATCTTTGCATGCACCACAGAGAGTCGATAGATCGGGTAACTCCTGGTGGAGCATCTTATTCCGTCCGAGGAGGTTTGAGAGCACAGAGCCCATGGGTCCGGGATAAGTGGAATCATAAGCATGACCACCTATCGTTTTGTAAACCGGACATTCGTTCAAGCAGGCTCCACAACGTATGCACAACATCATTTCTCGCATCTCCGGGTCTGCCATTGCCCGGCTGCGTCCATTATCAATAAGAATTACATGCATTTCTTCAGGTCCGTCTTCCCCTTCACGACTTGGTTTTAAGAGATGGAAATATCCGGAAAATTTCTGCCCGGTTGCACTTTTCGCCAGCATTTTTACCAGTGGGCTCAGGTCGGCCAGTTTTTCAAGTAATTTCTCAATCCCGGTTACTGCGATATAGACAGGAGGAATTGACAGGCCAAGTCGGACATTGCCCTCATTCTCTACAATTGCGATATGACCCGTTTCCGCTATTAAGAAGTTCGCTCCGGATATTCCGAACTCTGCGTTAAGAAATCTCTCGCGGAGCATTCCGCGTGCAACCTCTGTTAATTCTGCGGGATCATCGGTATATTTAATGCCAAGTTTTTCAGCAAACAATCTTCCGATTGATTGTCTGGATTTGTGCATCGCAGGTGCAGTAATATGTGAGGGTTTTTCACCTGCCAGTTGGACAATATATTCACCAAGATCAGTTTCAACCGCGTCTATGCCGGCAGACTCCAGCGCCCGTCCAAGAAAAATTTCCTCAGTTACCATACTTTTTGATTTGACGCCTTTTTCTGCTCCGTGGGATTTAAGAATGTTGATAGTGATTCGGTTAGCTTCGCTTGCGTTTGCAGCAATATAAACCTTTCCGCCGAGAGCAGTAAATTCCCGGGTGAATTTTTCAATCAGACGCGGCGAATAATCAACGGATCTCTGCCGTACTTCACGGGCTGCATCCCGTGAAGATTCATAATCATCCAAACCCAAAATCTGGTCATCCCGCTTAGCTGTTGACAAATTCGAGGCGTTTTGAATCGCAGCATACAATTGCTGGTCGTGAAGTGCAGATTTTATTTTGTATTTGACAGTACTCACACTTCACCTCCATAAGAGTAACTCTCCGAATCGAAGGGTGAGGATGAAGTTGAAGCCAGTATCCTTGCGATGTGGATTGTCTGTGGGATTGTTTTCCCGGGCAACGCCCCATTAGTCTTGAATGCCTGTTTCAAGTGCATAAGGCAGGAATCGTCCACACCGGTGATAAATTCTGGGCTGTCTATTTCCAATTGTTGTGATCTGTGCTTTCCCATCTTGGCGGACAGTTCTGGATATTTCGCGCTGAACACACCACCAAACCCGCAGCATTCATCTACCAGATCCTCATTAACAAGAGTCAACCCTTCAACATTCTGTAATAATTTAAGGGGTTGTGCTTTTATCCCAAGTTCACGGAGGGCATGGCAAGAGTTATGAATGCCAACTTTAAATGGAAATTTGGAACCGATGTCGTCTACACCGAGATTATCAACAAGGAATTCAGTCAATTCAAAGATTCTCAAGCGTAATGATTCCCAATCGCGAAGAAAAGAACCGCTCAAATCAAGATCTGCATAACGATGTTTCACCATTGACACGCACGAGCCACTAGGGGCTATTATATACTCTGCATCGTGAAACAACCGGATAAACTTCTCAGCTGAACCGCGTGCGTTGTTTAAATATCCCGCATTAAACATTGCCTGTCCACAGCACGTCTGGCGAGAATCGTATGTTAAATGAATACCAAGCCTTTCAAGAATTTGAACGGTCGCCCATGCCGTCTGAACAGCAGCCTGATCGACTAAACAGGGGACAAAGAGTGCGACTTTAGTTTTTAGCATTTAGAGTCTATGTTAAGTCAATGTATTTACAGGACAAATAGTATTTTTCCTTTTTCAATGTACATGTGATACCCATCAATCACTTGCATGTTTAAAAACAATATAATATTATTATAGGATATATGGCTTACAAAGAATGCAAATACTAACAATTCAAATACATTTTGGGGAGATCAGATTTGAAGATTTTTAAACTATTTTTATTGGTGACACTCTTGTTCCTGATTGCAGGAAATTCCGATACAATCGCTGCGGAGCAAGTGCTGACTGCTAACCAACAATCCATACTTGATAAACTCGCCAATCAGGAGGAAATCACTCCTGAAGAAAAAGCACTGCTCCTTGAATGGAACATTCTCGAGCCGAGTACACCCCGAACACCAGGTCGGGATGGCCATGGTGGTCCGGATGAATACGGTTACCGCTGGGAAGATTCAGATGAAGAAGGAACTGACCTGGAATACAACTGGATTGAGATTAATGAAATCGGAACTGCTGTAGCTCTAAGAGATGATGAAACAACCGGTCGCATTGACATTGGATTCCCTTTCCCATTCTACAATGATGGATATAGATATGGGGATTATGAGAATTTCAGGATTTGCTCGAATGGTTACATTTCATTCACATCTAATCGACGTGAGTGGGATCACCGAAATCAAGAATTTCCGAGTGGACAGTATCCGAAATGCGCAATCGTTCCTCTCTGGATAGATCTTGATCCTGGTCGGGAAGAGAATATCTACTATTGGACGAATGAAGACAATAACATGCTTGTCGTTGAATGGGATAACGTTCCTCTACTCGATTGGGACTTCTATCATCCTAATGGGTGTGGAGATGGTGAAGAAATTGGACCGAAGAAATTCCAACTCATCCTCCACGCAGACGGTACAATTATCTTCCAGTATCACGAAGAAAACTGCCCAACGGATCAGGGTGTAGTAGGTATCCAGGATCGTCGTGGTGAAATGGGCTTGACCGTTGCCTCAAACGAAGAATATCTCCATGCAGGTCTGGCAGTCAGAATCGGTTTCAATTTTGGAGAAATAAACGGAACAATTTCCAGTTCAGTGGATGATTCACCTATTGAAGGAGCTACTGTTACTCTTTCGAATAATGCTGTAACCGAGACTGATGAAAATGGGGAATATCTCTTTGAAAATGTCTGGACAGGAGATTACACCATTTCTGTAGTAGCTGCTGGTTTTATTGATCTGACAACTGATGAATTTTCTACAGTTGACACACCTGAGATGACCGTAAACATTGGCTTAGCACGCGCTGATTTCGTTGGTGGGGAGGAATATGACACGCCTGGAACAGCCAACAATATTTACATCAATGGGACATTGTTGTTTGTTGCTGATGGAGAATCAG